>NZ_KV838037.1:381920-424480 GCF_001838635.1 Haemophilus sp. HMSC71H05 | reverse complement strand
TCGAAGGTTCGAATCCTTCACGACCCACCACTTTAAATCAGCACCTTAACGGGTGTTTTTTTATGCCTAAAATTTAGGATAAACACTTTCCTACTCTCTTTTCTAAAAAACACATAAAAAAATAACCGCACTTTCGTACGGTTACTTATCCATATTCATTTTAAATGATTAGCCGTGATAACGTCCTACGCCTAATTCATCCTCTTTACGAGTGCGGTTCATCACTTCTTGCGGAGATTGTGCAATACGTAATCCCATTTGGTCTTCAGTACGCACCACTTCACCACGTAGAGAGTTAGTATAAACATCGGTAATCTTGATATCGACAAACTTACCGATCATATCTGGTGAGCCTTGGAAATTCACAATACGGTTGTTTTCAGTACGTCCTGTTAATTCCATAATATCTTTCTTAGATGGCCCTTCTACCAATACACGTTGCTCTGTGCCAAGCATACGACGGCTATATTGTGCTGCTTGTTGGTTAATACGCTCTTGTAAAAGATAGAGACGTTGTTTTTTCTCTTCTTCAGTGACATCATCTGGCATATCTGCTGCAGGTGTGCCTGGGCGCGCGGAATAGATAAAGCTGAAGCTCATATCAAAGTTCACTTGCGCGATGAGATTCATTGTTTGTTCAAACTCTTCCTTGGTTTCCCCCGGGAAGCCAACAATGAAATCTGAGCTGATTTGAATATTTGGACGAACTGCACGTAATTTACGAATGATCGATTTATATTCTAACGCGGTATGACCTCGTTTCATCATGGTTAAAATACGGTCAGAACCAGCTTGTACCGGCAAGTGTACGAAGTCCACCAACTCAGGCGTGTCGCGATACACGTCAATAATATCGTCAGTAAATTCGATGGGGTGGCTGGTGGTAAAACGTAAACGGTCGATACCGTCAATAGATGCCACTAAGCGCAATAATTCCGCAAATGTACAGATACCGCCATCAAATGTCGGACCACGATACGCATTTACATTTTGGCCTAATAAATTGATTTCACGTACACCTTGATCAGCCAACTGTGCAATTTCAAATAACACATCATCAACAGGACGGCTGACTTCTTCACCACGGGTATAAGGCACCACGCAGTAAGTACAATATTTATTACAGCCCTCCATAATAGACACAAATGCAGTTGGACCTTCTGCGCGAGGCTCTGGTAAGCGGTCAAATTTCTCAATTTCAGGGAAACTGACATCCACCACCGAACTTTTACCGCCACGAATTTGGTTAATCATTTCTGGTAGGCGATGTAAAGTTTGCGGACCAAATACGATATCCACGTAAGGTGCACGATGACGAATATGTTCACCTTCTTGTGAAGCCACACAACCGCCCACACCGATAACTAGGTTTGGATTTTGTTTTTTTAATTCTTTCCAACGACCTAACTGATGGAACACTTTTTCTTGTGCTTTTTCACGGATAGAACAGGTGTTAAGAAGTAACACATCTGCTTCTTCAGGAATATCTGTCAATTCCAAACCATGTGTATTTAAGAGAAGATCGGCCATTTTTGATGAATCGTATTCATTCATCTGACAGCCCCATGTTTTAATATGTAATTTTTGCGTCATATTGCTTAAAAATAAAGATTAGTAAAAAGATAAAATCGGTCGGCTATTGTACAGATTTGTGGGAATTCTGGCTAGTGTAAAATGGACTTTTACCCATTTCGGTATAGAAAAAGTGCGGTTAAAATCACCTGAATTTTAACCGCACTTTGTTTAGTATCCTTCTTCCTCCATATTCGGTAGGAATGTTTTTTGTTTGATTCGTTTTACTCTCGTTTCAATTCGTCCATCTGGGTGTAGTTCAATTTCACGCCAGCCTGGTTGTAAGGTATCTAACGCAAAATGATTGCTATCCGGCTTAAATTGAATACAAGTCGCTGGCGTTGCCATGGTTTGATAACCCTGCCAATAGCCATCAACCTGTTGATGAATATGCCCGTATAAAATCCCTTTTACATTGTTGAATTGAGCAAGAACGGCTGAGAAGCTATGTGCATTACGCAAGTTATGCTGATCAAGCCATGCTGAATTCGTTGGTAATAAATGATGATGCAATACGACTAAGCTATGACGCGCTGGATTTTCAGCTAATTTTGTTTTTAACCAATCTAACTGATAAGCGCTCAATTCACCATGAGGCACACCAGATACTTGGCTATCTAACAAAATCACTTGCCAATGTTTACCTAGAAGTAAATGTTTTGACGCGTTAATCGGCGGTTGGCTTAAATGTTCGACCATTTTGGGTTGGAAATCATGATTACCCGGAAGCCAAAATACCCATTTATTTAACGGTTTAACCATTTCAACAAATCGCAGATAGCCTTCGTCGCTACTATCTTGTACCAAATCCCCCGTTGCAAGCACGACATCATACTCAAAAGACTCCAACTGAATTTCTTTTAACACCTGAGAAAAACTTTCGTGCGTGTTGATACCTAATAATTCTTTGTTTGTATCTTTAAACAAATGAGGATCGGTAATTTGTAATAATTTGACGATTTCATTTGCGGGTTCGTATTCAAATCTATTGTTCATGGGACTCCTATTGCCAGCGTTGCTGCAATTTGGCGTAATTTAATTGAAGCCATTGCAAGCCCATTACTGCAATGCCATTATCAATTTTGCCATCACACATCCATTGATAGGCTTGCTCACGTTTCACCACATGAACACGAATGTCTTCATTCTCTTCAGCTAAACCATGAAGTCCCTTAGCTTGCGAGCTATCTACTCGACCGACAAACAAATGAATACGTTCGACGACACCGCCCGGGCTATCCCACACGCTTAAACAATGTGTGAGATCTTGAACGGATACGCCTGCTTCCTCTTCACTTTCACGCAAAGCGACTTCTTCAGGTTGTTCCCCCTCTTCTACCATCCCGGCGATCAATTCTAATAACCAAGGGGAACGAGCTGATTCAGGTTGATATGCACCAATACGTACTTGCTCAACTAAAACCACTGCATCTTCTTCCGGATCGTAAGCAATCACTGCAGAAGCGGCACCTTTGACCAATAATTCACGCGTCACTACACCACTTTCGCCACCGGCAAAAAGCTTATGTTTAAACTGTACTTTCTTAAGTGTAAAAAAACCTTTATAAACAGTTTCTTCATTAAGAACTTCTATATCATGCTGACTAAACTGTTGAATTTCTGACATCATTACTCTCCTAGTATCGAGGTCGCATAATACTCCCATAAAAAAATAAAAAAAACTGAACCCTCTATTTTTTTGTCGAAACTTTGAAGCCGGTCACAAAAAAAGAAAACCTATGATGATTTCTTATTCATCATAGGTTTACATTAAAAATTTATTTAAATTAACAAACGCGGCTGGTAATTTCCCCATCAGCCACCTTAGTTTTAATCGTATCGCCTGTTTTGACTTGTTTCACACTCACAATGGCATGTCCTTTGGCATCTTCCGCGATGGAATATCCTCGAGCTAATACTTTTAATGGGCTTAATCCATCTAACTTGCCACACAATGTCGCCAATTTATTTTGACGCTCCGTGACTTGACGATTCGCCCCTAAATTTAACCGCACTTGTAACTGAGCTAAATATTGGGATTGTTTTTGCAATCGATAAGGCAACGGATTTTGTTTTAAGCGCGCTGAAAGTGCGGTTAATTTTTGCTGCGTTTTATCCATTTGACGCTGCATCGCTAACAAGAGACGATGATGTAATTGCTCCGTTTTGGCTTTTTGCATCAATAATTGATTTTGCGGATGTTGGTTTTGCAGGCGTAAACGTAACTGTTGTAAGCGCTGTTGTTGATGACTAAAAATACGATCCAACGCCATCTCCAAGCGCTGTTGCTTATAAGCTAACTGTTGAAGTAACTCCTGCTGATTACGACTCACTAACTCCGCCGCCGCAGAGGGTGTCGGCGCACGTAAATCAGCCACAAAATCGGCGATAGTGACATCCGTTTCGTGACCGACTGCACTGATAATGGGTAAATTAGAACGAAAAATCGCACGTGCCACTTCTTCTTCATTAAAGCACCAAAGATCTTCTAAAGAACCACCACCACGGCCGACAATCAATACATCCACTTCTTGACGTGCATTAGCGAGTTCAATCATTTGGACGATTTCAGCCGTTGCTTCTTTGCCTTGCACTGCCGTTGGATAAATCACCACTTTTAAACTGGGATCTCGGCGAGCCAAAATATGCAGAATATCTTGTAAAGCAGCGCCAGTCGAAGAGGTAACAATGCCCACTGCTTTAGCAAAATCCGGCAAGCTTTTCTTCAAGTTTTGTGCAAACAACCCTTCAGCCGCCAATTTCATTTTTAGCGCTTCAAATTGCTGTTGCAACAATCCTTCGCCAGCAGGGTGCATGGATTCAATAATCAGCTGATAATCACCACGAGGCTCATATAAACTGACATTCGCCCGCACCAAGACCTGCATACCATTTTGCGGACGAAATCCCACCCGCAAATTTTTCATGCGGAACATCGCACCGCGAACTTGGGCATTTTCATCTTTCAGAGTTAAATACCAATGCCCAGACACTGGTTGAGTGAAATTAGAAATCTCCCCTGTAAGCCAAATCTGTGAAAAATTCCCTTCTAGCATTTGGCGGGCTGCGCTGTTAAGCTGGGAAACGGAGTAAATGTTTTCAGACATTATTCAATCAACACCCAACCGTCATCTAACCAGTTACAAATCGAATCGAGCAATAATTCGATTGTACTTTCAGGATCTTCTGTATCATTCACTAAATTATTTAAGAATGCCCAATCTAGCGCTTCACCATCGGAAAGACGTTTCAATACTTCTGCTTCAATAACATTCACTTCATCCAACCATTCGCCATTAGCATAAATGCGGAGCGGATTTTCGGTGTAAAGTAATTTGCAGTTATTGTCCTGCATTAACACACCTTGTTCCTCTTCTAAAATTGACCGCACCTCGTCAGGATCGGACATTTCATCGGATACCAACATTTCATAGCGACGTGAACTCACTGTACTGGCTACGGCTTGTTTGAACAAGGCATCAAAGGCTTCTGACTCAGCCAAATTCGCTAAGAATTGTTTTTTCATTGCCTGGATATTTTCATCTGCCAACTTGCCCGTGCTCTGCTCCGCTTGCGTTAAGCGTAACGGTAATTGGAATTCGCTTAAATTCAATTCAGGATCTTGATGACAAAACGCTTTATTCACGTTATCGAGAATGTCCGATAAATTCGGGTAGCGCAAACCAAAAGAGAAGGTCAAACAATCATCTTCAGCCACACCATAATGCGACATGCGAGCTGGAATATAAAGAATATCTCCCGGGTTCATCACTTCATCAATCACCAATTCACCCATATCGTCAAAAATACGAATCGGCTGATTCGGTTTAAATTCAGTGGATGAATCACACCATTTACCTAACTGCCAACGGCGATGACCATAGCCTTGTACCAAGAACACATCATATTCATCGTAATGTTTACCAACGGAACCGCCTTTAGGTGCATAGGACACCATAATATCGTCACGTTGCCATTGTGGAATAAAGCCAAACTTATTCCAAAGCTGACCGAGTTCTGTACTCCATTGTTCTAGATTTTGGACGAGCACCGACCATTTCTCGGGTACATCTGCAAAATCTTCTTCAGATAACGGACTAAAAAACACTTTCCAATTATCATCTGAAAAGGTTTTTACCAAACGTGCGGTCACATCTTCGCCTTGTGCTAATTCGATAATATCCTCAGGCTCGAATTGTCCAACAATTTCAGGCAAACCATTACGAATAATCAATGGCTTTTTCTGCCAATAATCACGCAGGAAAATTTCAGGGGTAATGCCATCTAGCAGACAATATTGGTTGGAAAGTGCGGTCATTTTTTACTCCTTTTCCTGTTTTTCTTGTTGGGCTTTTTCTTGTGCGGCTTTGGCTTGCTCTGCTGCACGTTTACGACGAATTTCTTTCGGATCCGCTAACAATGGACGGTAAATTTCAATACGATCACCATCTTTTAACTGATCCGTTAATTTGGCTAGACGGGAATAAATCCCCACTTTATTTTCACGCAAATCGATCTCGGTAAATTGTTGTAAAATGTCTGATTGTAAAATAGCCGTTTGGATCATCGTACCTTCATCCACTTTGAAGGACTTCAAATAATAGCGATCCGGCAAGGCATAAGCGATTTCAATATTAATTTGTTTCATGTCTTATTCTGTCTTAATGAGTTTTCCGTTATTATAGCGGAAAAGTGCGGTCAATATTAACGATAAAATAGGAGCACATCATGAATTGGGTATTTTTTGCTATTGGTTCAGCCTTTTTCGCTGGACTTACCGCTATTTTAGGCAAATTAGGGGTTGAAGGCATTAACAGTAATCTCGCGACCTTTATCCGTACAATTGTGGTGTTACTCGTTACAGCAGGTATCATTAGCGCACGTAACGAATGGCAACTGCCACAACATATTGCTGCAAAACCACTCACCTTTTTAATTCTTTCCGGTGTTGCTACAGGTCTATCTTGGCTTTGTTATTATCGTGCGTTGCAAATGGCGCCCGCCTCTTGGGTTGCTCCCATTGATAAACTCAGTGTCGTGATTGCCATTATTTTAGGCGTAGTATTGTTAGGCGAACCTTTAAGTATGAAATTAGTTATGGGCAGTCTATTAATTCTCTCAGGTGTTTTAGTCTTAGCCTTATAGATTGAGAAATTAGCCCTTTTTCGCTACAATACGCCACTATTTTTATTTAAGCAGAAAACTATGTCTGAAATTAAACTCATCGTGGGGCTGGGAAACCCCGGCGATAAATATGCGGAAACCCGCCACAATGCAGGTGAATGGTTGATTGAGCGTTTGGCTCGTCGCTTTAATGTTTCGCTTAATGCAGAAAATAAATTCTTCGGTTACGTAGGAAAAACGCTAATTAATGGCAAAGAAGTCCGTTTTTTAGTGCCAACGACATTTATGAATTTAAGTGGAAAAGCGGTAGGCGCACTTGCTAATTTTTATCGTATAAAACCAGAAGAAATTTTAGTGCTACACGATGAATTAGACTTACCGCCAGGCACCGTAAAATTAAAACAAGGTGGCGGACATGGCGGACATAATGGCTTAAAAGATATCGTAGCTCAACTTGGTAACAGCAACAATTTCTATCGTTTACGCATTGGTATTGGTCATCCTGGACACCGTGATTTAGTTTCAGGTTTTGTGCTTAACAAACCTGCGCCTGCAGAAAGAGAAGCACTCGATAAAGCGTTAGACGAAGCCACCGATTGCATTGAATTGCTTTTCAAAGAAGGCATGGTGAAAGCCACCAATCGCTTAAACAGTTTTAAAATTTAACTCAAAGTTCGGTAAAAAATACCATAAATTTTAACCGCACTTACGCTCACAATAAGGAAAACATCATGGGATTTAAATGTGGTATCGTTGGTTTGCCAAACGTCGGTAAATCTACCCTTTTTAATGCATTAACCAAAGCCGGTATCGAAGCGGCAAACTATCCGTTCTGTACAATCGAACCCAATACTGGCGTGGTACCAATGCCAGATCCGCGTTTAGATGCGTTAGCGGAAATTGTTAAACCTGAACGTGTGTTGCCAACCACCATGGAGTTTGTGGATATCGCTGGTTTGGTTGCGGGTGCAAGTAAAGGTGAAGGCTTAGGGAATAAATTCTTAGCTAACATCCGTGAAACTGATGCAATTGGTCATGTTGTTCGTTGTTTTGAAAATGATGACATCGTGCACGTTGCGGGTAAAATCGATCCATTAAGCGATATCGAAACCATCAATACCGAATTAGCCCTTGCTGACTTAGACAGCTGCGAACGTGCAATCCAACGTTTACAAAAACGTGCTAAAGGCGGTGATAAAGACGCGAAATTTGAGCTGTCTGTGATGGAAAAAATCCTTCCTGTACTTTCTGAAGCAGGCATGATTCGTTCTGTTGAATTGGATAAAGATGAATTATTGGCGATTAAAAGCTATAACTTCCTCACATTAAAACCAACTATGTACATTGCGAACGTAAATGAAGACGGTTTTGAAAACAACCCATATTTAGACAAAGTACGTGAGTTTGCAGAAAAAGAAGGCTCTGTTGTGGTGCCTGTATGTGCGGCGATTGAAGCAGAAATTGCTGAACTTGATGACGATGAAAAAATCGAATTCTTACAAGATCTTGGCATTGAAGAACCTGGCTTAAACCGTGTAATTCGTGCTGGTTATGCCTTATTAAATCTTCAAACCTACTTCACTGCGGGTGTGAAAGAAGTACGCGCATGGACGGTTTCTGTTGGTGCAACCGCCCCTAAAGCAGCAGCTGTCATCCACACAGACTTTGAAAAAGGCTTCATCCGTGCAGAAGTGATTGCTTACGATGACTTCATCCAATTCAAAGGTGAAAATGGTGCAAAAGAAGCAGGTAAATGGCGCTTAGAAGGCAAAGACTACATCGTCCAAGATGGTGATGTCATGCACTTCCGCTTTAACGTATAAAACACTTCAGACCGCATAACTATGCGGTCTTTTTGTATTTATAAAAGGAAAAAACAATGTCGGATAAATTAAATCAACTCATCGAATTGTTAAAACTAGAAAAAATTGATGATCTTATCTTTCGTGGTGCAAGTGAAGACTTAGGTTTTCGCCAAGTGTTTGGTGGCCAAGTCGTGGCGCAATCTCTTTCTGCAGCGATGCAAGTTGCACCACCGGAGCGCGTACTTCATTCCTGCCATGCTTACTTTTTAGCGCCGGGCGACAGCCAATACCCGATTATTTACGATGTGGAAACCTTACGTGAAGGTCGCAACTTCTCTGCATTACGCGTAAAAGCGATTCAGCATAAAAATGTGATTTGCCACGTCACCGCCTCATTTCAAATACCTGAAGAAGGTTTCGATCATCAATCCGCTATGCCACAAGTACCAGGCCCTGAGCAATGTATTGATGAACACGAAATCATGTTAAAAGTGGCGCAGACTTTACCTGAAAGCTTGAGTGAAAAATTTGCTCAAGAGCGACCATTTCAGATTCATAGCCGATATTTGAACAATCCATTTGATGGTCGTGAACTGCCACCTGAACAATATGCTTGGTTTAAAACCAATGGCGAAGCGCCATTAGATTTGCAGACACAACAATGTCTCTTAGCGTATTTTTCTGATTTCCACTGTATTTTGACCGCACTTCACCCACATGGGAAAGGCTTTTTACAGAAAGGGATGAAAGTGGCTACGATCGACCATAGTATTTGGTTCCACCGCCCTTTCAATTTAAATAATTGGCACTTACATGCTATTGAAAGTAACAATGCTTTTGCGGGACGAGGTTTAGCGAGAGGACAAATTTTTGCTGCAGATGGCACATTAATTGCCACCACACAGCAGGAAGGTTTAATTCGTTATCAAGAATAACCGCACGTTAAAACCAGGTGCAGACTAGCCTTCGTAACCAATATCTTCTAAAGTTGGGTTTTCTGCGCCTTGTTTGGCTAATTCATCACAAATTTCATTTTCACGATGGCCAGAATGGCCTTTCACCCACTGCCAATCAATGTTATGGGTTTGAATTGCCTGATCTAATGCAATCCATAAATCCTGATTTTTTACCGCTTTGCCCGTGCTGGCTTTCCAATTGTTTTTCTTCCAATTGTAAATCCATTGTGTAATGCCATTTCTCATATATTGGCTGTCGCTATAAAGCGTCACATGGCAAGGCTCTTTCAAGCTATTTAAGGCCTCAATCACTGCTCGTAATTCCATGCGATTATTGGTAGTTTTGAAATACCCTTTTGAAATATGTTTTTCATGCTGTTTATAGCGCAGGACAATCCCTATGCCACCGGCTCCCGGGTTGCCTAGGCAAGATCCATCCGTAAAAATTTCAATCTGTTTTTGCATAACTAATTCGAGCTTGTGTAAAATAGACTGTATTTTAAAGGAAACAAATAGGTAGAACAATGATAAATCCGGATCGCCAAATTGTACTGGATACTGAAACCACCGGTATGAACCAAATTGGTGCGCATTACGAAGGACATTGCATTATTGAAATTGGCGCGGTGGAAATGATCAACCGTAAATATACGGGCAATAATTTTCATATTTATATTAAACCGGATCGTTTGGTTGATCCTGATGCCATTAAAGTTCATGGTATTACAGATGAAATGCTGGCGGATAAACCGGATTTCAAAACGATTGCACAAGACTTTATTGAATACATTCGTGGTGCCGAACTACTGATTCACAACGCCCCCTTCGACGTGGGCTTTATGGACTATGAATTCCGTAAACTCGGGTTAGATATCAAAACAACCGACATTTGCCTCGTCACCGATACGTTGCAAATGGCGCGCCAAATGTACCCGGGGAAACGTAATAGCTTAGATGCCTTGTGTGATCGTTTAGGCATTGATAACAGCAAACGCACACTCCACGGCGCGTTACTGGATGCGGAGATTTTAGCCGACGTTTATTTATCCATGACAGGCGGGCAAACTAGCCTATTTGATGAAGACCATGCGGATAGCCCAATTATCCAAGCTGGTACCAATATGCAAGATCTTCAAAGTGCGGTCAATTTTTCGCAAAATTTAAAAGTGTTACAACCCACCGATGATGAACTCCAAGCTCATTTAGATTTCATTAAATTGGTCAATAAAAAAAGCGATGGCAAATGTTTTTGGTCGATTCGTACGGGTGATGAAACCTCACATTAATCGGTTATCTATTAATCAGATAAACATAAAAAAGAAAAAAAAGATTGACGGTTTTAACGTTCATCATTATTATACCCAGCACTTAGCGGAGTGGTAGTTCAGCTGGTTAGAATACCTGCCTGTCACGCAGGGGGTCGCGGGTTCGAGTCCCGTCCATTCCGCCAATTTAAAACTTGTCTTAATATACTCACGGAGTGGTAGTTCAGCTGGTTAGAATACCTGCCTGTCACGCAGGGGGTCGCGGGTTCGAGTCCCGTCCATTCCGCCAATTAAGCCGAGATAATAAAGCACCAGAAGGTGCTTTTTTTATGCCCGAATTTTACCTGCCAGCCAACATTCGCTATAATTAACCCAATTTACACTTTACAGAGATATTTTTTATGACAACTCCTGTCGTTGCCTTAGTGGGTCGCCCAAACGTAGGTAAATCCACCCTATTCAACCGTTTAACTCGTACTCGCGATGCGCTTGTCGCAGACTTCCCTGGTTTAACCCGAGATCGTAAATACGGTCATGCCAATATTTCTGGCTATGATTTCATAGTGATCGATACCGGCGGTATTGATGGCACAGAAGAAGGCGTTGAAGAAAAAATGGCAGAACAATCCTTATTAGCGATTGAAGAAGCCGATGTCGTGCTTTTCTTAGTGGATGCGCGCGCAGGTTTAACGGCAGCAGACATTGGTATTGCCAACTACTTACGCCAACGCACTAATAAAACAACCGTCGTGGTGGCAAATAAAACTGATGGTATTGATGCAGATTCACACTGTGCAGAATTCTATCAATTAGGCTTAGGTGAAATTGAACAAATTGCCGCATCACAAGGCCGTGGTGTGACCCAGTTGATGGAGCAAGTACTTGCCCCTTTAGCGGAAAAATTACAAGAAAATGAAGCTGAAAATGACCGCACTTCTGATGAAGAAGAAAAAGATGAATGGGATCACGAATTTGACTTCGATTCAGAAGAAGATACGTCATTAATTGATGAGGCATTAGACGAAGAGCTTGAAGACGAACAAGATAAAAATATCAAAATTGCGATTGTAGGCCGTCCAAACGTTGGTAAATCGACATTAACCAATCGTATTTTAGGTGAAGATCGCGTGGTGGTTTACGATATGCCAGGTACAACACGCGACAGTATCTATATTCCAATGGAACGCGATGGTCAGCAATACACCTTGATTGATACAGCAGGTGTGCGTAAACGTGGCAAAGTGCATTTAGCCGTTGAGAAATTCTCTGTCATCAAAACATTACAAGCGATTCAAGATGCAAACGTGGTATTACTCACAATTGATGCGCGCGAAAATATTTCAGACCAAGATCTCTCTCTGCTTGGCTTTATCTTAAATGCTGGTCGTTCGCTCGTGATCGTCGTAAATAAATGGGATGGCTTAGATCAAAATGTGAAAGATCGCGTCAAATCCGAATTAGATCGCCGTCTTGATTTCATCGACTTTGCTCGTGTGCATTTTATTTCTGCTTTACACGGCAGTGGCGTGGGTAATCTTTTTGATTCGATTAAAGAAGCTTATGCTTGTGCGACACAAAAAATGACGACTTCCCTTCTCACCCGTATTTTACAAATGGCAACGGATGAGCATCAACCACCAATGATTGGCGGACGTCGCATTAAATTAAAATACGCTCACCCAGGCGGCTATAATCCACCGATTATTGTGGTGCATGGTAACCAAATGGATAAATTACCGGATTCATACAAACGTTATTTATCTAATTATTATCGTAAGAGTTTGAAAATTATTGGTTCGCCAATTCGCTTGCTATTCCAAGAAGGTTCAAACCCATTCGCGGGTAGAAAAAATAAACTCACACCAAACCAATTACGTAAACGTAAACGCTTGATGAAGTTTATCAAAAAAGCAAAACGCTAATCTTAACAAACAAAGAGCGGTCAAAAATCTCTGTGAATTTTGACCGCTCTTTTTATTGAAAAATAAATTATTCGTCTATAACCACTTTACCAATATAGCCTAGATTACGATAACGTTGAGCGTAATCAATACCATAGCCGACAACAAATTCATCCGGAATAGAAAAACCAATCCATTCAACAGGTACTTCAACTTCTCGACGAGAAGGTTTATCTAACAAGGTACAAATCGCCAAGCTTGCAGGATCACGTAAATTTAAAATACCACGCACTTTTTCAAGGGTGTACCCCGTATCAATAATATCCTCAACAATCAGCACATGTTCATTACGAATATCACCTTCAAGATCTTTCGTAATTTTCACATCGTGATTACTTGTCATTCCGCTCCCATAGCTTGAAGTGGTCATAAACTCCACTTCTACCGGTAATTTTAATTCACGCACAAGATCGGCCATGAACATAAATGAACCACGTAAAAGCCCGACAACAATCAGTTTATCAATGGCTTTTTGTTGATAAAAATGCGTAATTTCCGCGCCAAGTTCAGCTATGCGACTACGGACATCCGCTTCTGAAATCATAATATCGACGTGGTGTTTTTTCATGGTCTTTCCTTTTTAATTTAATCGTTTGCGTATTCTACAATAAAAAAGGCCGAAGTTTAAACCTTCAGCCTTTTTAACCCTAACGAATTTACTTTCTACTCTACCTGTTGAAGCAACCTGCAATCGCTACGAAACAGATGTGTGTATAGTAGCAGAAAGAAAATATCTGTCAATAAGAATTATTATCATTTTTATAAATTTATTAATTCCCTGAGATTTTCATCTTGTCGAGTAAGATTGAACCAGTTTGGATATTGGATCGATGCTCAACATCATCTGCTACTGCCACAATATTTTTCAACATATCTTGTAATTGACCGGCAATGGTAATTTCAGCAACTGGATATTGGATTTCGCCATTTTCCACCCAGAAACCGGCTGCACCACGGGAATAATCCCCGGTCACAATATTTACGCCTTGCCCCATGACATCAGTAACCAATAAACCAGTGTCCATTTGACGTAAAAGTGCGGTCAATCCCCCCGTTAAATTTGGTTTTACAAGCCAGTTGTGAATACCACCTGCATGACCAGTACTTTGCATGCCCATTTTTCTACCGCTGTAACTGGTGAGCAAATAGGTTTGCAACACGCCATCTTGAATAATTTCAAGATCTTGTGTTCGCACTCCTTCGCTGTCAAAAGGCGTGGAGGCTAAACGTTTTAACAAATGCGGACGCTCACTAATTTGGAACCAATCTGGCAATACTTGTTTTCCAAGATGATCGAGCAAGAAACTGGATTTACGATATAAGCTGCCGCCACTAATCGCCCCCGTTAAATGAGAGATTAATCCAGTTGCCACATCATTTAAGAAAATCACGGGCTCTTCACGTGTTGTTAATTTTTGTGGATTTAAACGCGCGATCACTTTTTTCGCACAATTCTGCCCCACCCAATCCGCTGAAGAAAGCGCATCAAACTCACGTGAAACCGTATATTCGTAGTCATTTTCAAGCTGATCTAACTCGCCGCCAATCACCGAACAAGATAAAGAATAACGGCTAGATAAGTAACTTTGTAGCATGCCGTGTGTATTGCCATAAACACGCACGCCTGTATGCGAATTAAAGCTTGCTCCATTACTATTCACAATTTTAGCATCGTATTCCAACGCTGATTTTTCAGCCTCTAAAGCTAATTTTGTAGCCTGTTCAACATCAACATTTGCGCCATGATAAAGTGCTAAATCGGGCGCTTCAAAAGCGATTAGTTCTTTATCTGCTAGCCCTGTGCAATCATCTGGCGAGGTATATTTTGCAATGGCAAGTGCTGCTTCAACGGTGTTTTTAATCGCTTCTTCACTTAAATCTGAAGTAGAGGCATTACCTTTTTGTTGGCCTAAATAAACGGAAATACCTAATGCCCCATCGTTAGTAAATTCAACATTTTCAATCTCTTGCAGACGGGTGGAAACCGATAAACCACTCACTTTTGTCACGCCAACTTCAGCGGTGGCGCCCGCTTTCTTTGCGGTTTCAATCGCAAAACTGACTGCATCACGCAATGTTTGCTCTTGAGATTTTAAAAGTGCGGTTAAATTTTCTGCTGTTTTCATGGTGATAATCCTATTAAAAATTTGCGCCATTTTATCTTATTTTGAAAGTTTATGCTAAAATGCACCAAATTTTTCATAAGGTAACAGAATGGCAAAACGTAAGAAAAAAGAAGCCTTTGATTGGGAAGATGAAGACCAAGAAGAGATTATTTGGGTAAGCAAAAGTGAAATCAAACGTGACGCTGAGGATTTAAAACAGCTCGGCGAGAAATTGGTGAACTTAACCAAAGCAAATCTGACTAAGGTTCCACTAGACGATAGCTTAAAAGATGCCATTGAATTAGCGCAACGTCTGCAAAAAGAGGCACGTCGTCGCCAATTACAATATATTGGTAAGCTCTTACGCTCAATTGATGCAGAGCCTATTCGTGAAGCTTTAGAAAAAATTGAAAATAAACATAATCAGCAGCAAGCGATGTTGCATAAATTGGAAATCTTACGTGATGAATTGGTTGCGAAAGGTGATGCAGCACTGACTGATTTGTTAAATGAACATCCTTCTGCGGATCGCCAACAATTACGTAATTTGATTCGTGTAGCACAAAAAGAGAAGGAACAAAATAAGCCGTCAAAAGCTTATAGAGAGATTTATCAGATCTTAAAAACACTTATTTTAGAAGACTAAAATACAGCTATTTTTGACCGCACTTTGTGTCAAAAAAGTGCTATGATTAGCTACCCTTTTAATAAGGAAAAAACGTTATTTATGAATATTCGTTGGAATATTATTTTAGGTGTCATCGCTCTTGCTTTATTGGGCTGGTATTATTCGCTTAATCAAGATCATAGCGATTTACAAAGCCTCATTAAAAAGCCTGATAGCCCAGAATACGTCGGTAATAAAATGGAAACCACTGTATTCTCGCCTGAAGGCAAAAAACAATATCTCGCGATTTCCGACAAAGTGGAATATTACACACAAGACGGTCATACGGATTTTATTTCGCCGTTAGTCTATCTTTTTGATGTCTCTTTGGACAATAAAGATAAAGAAGCAAAAACCGATAAAATTCAATCAGGAAAACAAAATTGGAAACTTAGCGCGAAAAAGGCAAAATTAACGAAAGATCAAATGCTCTATCTTGAAGGTGGTGTGGTTGCCGAGAGCCTTGATCCTTTATCTCGCCTACAACGTGTTGAGACTGAAGCCGCAGTGATTAATTTAAAAACACAAGACATTACTTCCGATACACAAGTAAAAATTAACGGATTAAACTTTAACTCTAGCGGATTGAAGCTCGTCGGAAATTTACGTCAGCAAGTTGCAACTCTAAAGGAACAGGTAAAAACATATTATGAAATCAACAAACAATAAAATTCTGCTTTTAACGGCTTTAATGATGACTTCTTTGTCTGCTTTTGCGTTAAAAGATGATACCAATAAACCGATTAATATCGTCTCAGATAATCAATCTTTAGATATGGAAAACAGCGTCGTAACCTTTACGGATAACGTTGTAATTACGCAAGGTTCCATTTTGATTAAAGCCAATAAAGTGGTTATTACTCGCCCACCAGAAAATTCAGGTAAAAAAGAAACTGTTGAAGCATTTGGTAGCCCTGTTACCTTCCACCAACAACTTGATGATGGTAAGCCTGTTGACGGTAGAGCGAATAAAGTTCACTACGATTTAGGTACTGAATTCTTAACATTGACCGGTAATGCAGAATTAAAACAATTAGATAGCAAAATTAACGGTGAACGCATCACTTATGATGTGAAAAAACAACAGTTAAAAGCCAATGGTAATGGAAAATCACGCGTGCAAACCGTCTTAATTCCAACCCAATTACAACAAAAAGGTAAAAAATAACCGATGTCTGTATTACAAGCTGAATTCCTCGCAAAAAGCTATAAAAGCCGAAAAGTGGTTTCTGATGTGAGTTTAACCGTAAACTCCAATGAAATTGTTGGCCTACTTGGTCCAAATGGTGCAGGTAAAACCACTACTTTCTACATGGTCGTCGGTTTAGTACGTCATGATCAGGGAAAAATCACCATTGATGGCGATGATATTAGCGTATTACCTATGCATGAACGTGCTCGTCGAGGAATTGGCTATTTACCACAAGAAGCCTCTATTTTCCGTCGTTTAACGGTGTATGAAAATCTTATGGCGGTATTAGAAATTCGCAAAGATCTCACTGCAGAACAACGCAGAGAGAGAGCGGATGAGTTAATTGATGAGTTCAATATTGGCCATATTCGTGATAGCCTGGGACAATCGCTTTCTGGTGGTGAACGTCGTCGTGTGGAAATTGCACGCGCCTTAGCAGCAAATCCAAAATTTATTTTATTAGATGAACCTTTTGCAGGTGTAGACCCAATTTCAGTGACGGATATTAAGAAAATCATCACAGATCTCCGCAATCGTGGTTTAGGCGTGTTAATTACCGACCATAACGTACGCGAAACCCTTGATGTCTGTGAACGCGCTTACATTGTTGGTGAAGGGAAAATTATCGCGACGGGCACGCCAGAAGAAGTCATGAATGATGAGCACGTTAAACGTGTCTATTTAGGCGAACAATTTAAACTATAACCTATGAAATTTACGACATTGCTCTCCCCTGATGATATTCGTCAGGGGGTTGCTTTTTCTAGCAAGAAACGATTATTTGAATCCATTGCCGCTTTCGTTGTGGAAAAACTTCACTGCGAAAATGGTGAACAGGCTTGTTTTGAATGTTTATTTGAACGAGAAAAATTAGGTAATTCAGGATTAGGCAATGGTGTCGCTATGCCTAAAGCCAAGTTACCTGCTACTGTATCAGATAAGATCCTAACGGTATTTATGCAATTAGAAACGCCTGTCGAATATGATGCCGCCGATAATAAACCGGTAGATATCATTTTTGCTGTGCTCGTACCCGAAAATCACTGCCAAGAATATATTCCTGTTCTGGCAGAACTCAATGAAAAATTAACTGATAAAAACTTAATTAAACAACTTCGTTCAGCACAAAGTGCGGATGAAATTTGGCAAATTTTTGAATGTGCCGATCATTCAGAGGAATCTGAGGACGACACAAATTTAGATAATATTGAACCTCAAGAGGTATAACCTAACCAACTAACCATAAGGAATCACGCAGATGGAAATTATTATTATCAGCGGTCGCTCCGGCGCGGGGAAATCTGTCGCATTACGAGCTTTGGAAGATATGGGCTATTATTGCGTGGATAATCTCCCTCTCGATTTACTTCCTCAACTCACCAATATTCTCGCCAAAACTCAAACGGCTGTTGCCATCAGCCTCGATATTCGAAATCTCCCTCATTCAAGTGCTGATTTAGACAAGATTCTGACAGATATTCAAGCCACTTATTCCGTCAAAATCATCTTTCTGGACAGCGATCGTAGTACACTTATTCGTCGTTACAGCGATTCACGTCGTCTTCATCCACTTTCAGCACAAGATCTCCCACTTGAATCAGCGATTGATCTAGAATATCAACAGCTTGAGCCTTTAATTCAACATGCTAATTTTATTATTGATACCGCTCCACTTTCTACTCATTCGTTATCTGAACGATTAAGAGAAGTTTTACGCGGTAATACGGATAAAGAACTTAAAATCGTGGTTGAGTCGTTTGGCTTTAAATATGGTATTCCGCTTGATGCCGATTATGTCTTCGATGTGCGTTTTCTACCTAATCCACACTGGAACCCAGAACTTCGTCCAATGACGGGGCTTGATGAACCTGTTGCACAATTTTTACTTGCACATGATGAAGTAAATAATTTTATCTACCAAACGCGTAATTACATTGAAACGTGGTTACCGATGTTAGAGCAAAATAATCGAAGCTATCTCACCATTGCCATTGGTTGTACGGGTGGTAAACATCGTTCTGTTTATATCGCTCAACAAATTGGAGAATATTTCCAAGCCAAAGGCAAGAATGTGAAAATTCAACATAAATCCTTGGAAAAGAATAAAAAGAATTAATCAAACCATAAAAAACGCAGCGACTTGCTACGTTTTTTGTTAAACCACATATTGCTCAAAAATCTCGGGCAAATGCATAATTAATGTTTCTTTTCCTGCCACGGTTTCATGCTGCCAAACTTGCAATAGCACATCTGGCGTAAATAATTGTGAGGCCTGTTCAGCTAAAGGTAAATAGCTAATATGCCAAGGCTCTCGACCCACTTTTTTACCTTCAGGTTGGCTGATAAACGGCAAAGCAAACTCAAAGTGCGGTAGATTTTCAGTGAGAAATTCACTTAATTCAAAGAAATAGCCACCGCTTTCATATTCCCAAGGTTCAAGTTGTAATGATTGGCCTTGGGGCAAAAGATCAGGATCAAAAATATCGATTTCTGTTCCCCAATGATGACGACTTCCCCCAGGAAGCGCTGACCAACGTAAAATGGCTTGTGCTTTTTGCCAATCATCGAACGACGCTAAATCTAATGGATTTCCCGCATCATCATGCACTTTGCGTTCGCCGTTAAATTTACCGTTCCAAATGAGTTGTTGACGTTCAAAATCACGAAAGCTACTCGCGGGCTGCAAATTAAAGCCATTTTTGATCGCACTTTGCTGCAATCCTTGAAACGCTTTCATTGCCTCTGCTTGCAAAAAATGATTTGGAGAATGAGGTGTAGGCAAATTGATCAAATGTTCACGAGATTTGCCAGTTAACATTTCAGGCGTTAATTTCATCTTACTTGTCCAATAAATTCACTAACATTTGATGATAAATCTGACCGCACTTGGCAAGATCATCTACACTGACACATTCATTCACTTTATGAATCGTTGCATTAAGCGGCCCAAATTCCACCACTTCAGTGCCCATTAATGCAATAAAACGCCCATCAGAGGTGCCACCGCCTGTTTCTGCTTGCGGTGTAATAGCGGTTGTTTGCTCAATAGCCGTCGTTAATGCATCTAATAATTTACCCGGTTTCGTTAAAAATGGTTTACCCGATAAATTCCAATCAATACGGTATTTCAAACCATGTTTTTCAAGCATTTCCGCCACTTTCTGCTTAATAATTTCGTCTGTCACTTCCGTACAATAACGTAAATTGAATTGCACATAAAGCTCACCAGGGATGACATTATTACTCCCTGTGCCGGCATGAATATTCGCAATTTGCAAACTGGTCGGCGGGAAAAATTCGTTGCCGTTATCCCATTGATATGTGGTTAATTCCTGTAAGAACGGCGCTGCTTTGTGAATGGGGTTTTCCGCTAAATGAGGATAAGCTACATGACCTTGAATACCTTGAATGTATAGGTTGCCCGTAATCGAACCACGACGACCATTCTTGACTACATCGCCTAATGTTTTTGAACTAGACGGCTCGCCTACCATGCAATAAGTAATTTTCTCACCGCGCGCCATTAACGTTTCGACAACACGTACTGTGCCATCTTTCGCGGCAGCCTCTTCGTCAGAAGTAATCAACAAAGCAATCGTTCCTTTATGATTCGGATTAGCTTTCACATATTCTTCTGCCGCCACAATCATTGCTGCCAATGAGCCTTTCATATCTGCCGCACCACGACCATAAAGCATATCATCCACAATTTCGGCAGAAAATGGCGGATAAGTCCATTGCGTTTCATCTCCCGTCGGCACCACATCGGTATGCCCTGCAAAAGCGATAACGGGCTCGCCACTACCATGCTTTGCCCATAAATTTAACGTATCGTTGAAAGGCATCCATTCAATGTGAAAGCCGAGTTTTTCTAAACGCTCAGCAATCAATTGCTGAGAGCCCTCATCATTTGGGCTAATAGAGGGGCGACGAATGAGGTCTTGTGCCAAAGAAATCACTTTTTCTTTCATAAAAACTCCTAAGAAATACTACTCTTTTAAGCAAATGCTGCACTATATTCTTTTTCGTTGAAGCCAATCAATGCTTTACCATCTTGCAAAATAATCGGACGTTTAATTAACGTTGGATTTTCAGCTAATACCGAAAATACGGTGGATTTTGAGAGTGTATTTTTCACATTTTCATCAAGATTACGCCACGTTGTACTACGTTTATTGACTAAATTTTCCCAACCAAATTGTGCTTCTGCTTGTTGTAAGAATTGAGTATCTAATCCATCTACACGGTAATCATACAATTTATGTTCAATATTATGTTCAGTTAGCCACTTCAATGCTTTTTTTACTGTATCGCAGTTTTTAATACCATAAACGATAATCATATTCTCACCTCTAGAAATAAAAAATCCTCGATTTCATTTAGAACGAGGATTTTAACTGCTACATGAATTAATCACAAATAGATTAACCTATACAAACTTATACATCCAAAAGAAAAAGTGCGGTGAAAATCAACCGCACTTTTCAAAAGGGAAATTAGAATTCGTAACCTACGCCCACTTTAGCGCCATAGTTATTCACTTTAGTATCGTCAAAGCTACCTAAACGGTTATATTCTAAACCACCATTTGCATACACTTTGTCTGCTAATTTATATTTAGCACCCGCAACTACACCATAACCCACTTTGGTTTCAGAAGAGCTTTTATAACGTTGGTCTGCGCGGTCTTCAAATTTGAAACGGTTAGCTGCAAGACGGGCACCAACATAAGGTTCAATTTGAGAGTTGGTATCGAAGTCATAGAATACTGTCGCACCTAAACCTTGAACTTTAGTGCCTTGGAAGTTACCGTGATGTGTATAATCACCTGCTACACGTACATTACCTAATTTGTAACCTACTGCAACACGTGGCTCAATTTTAGTTTTGCTTGAACCACCATTGGTTAATTTAGTTCTTGAAAGACCAAGATCACCTTCTGCATATAAACCTGCATTTGCAGTTGAAGCAACCGCTAATGCACCAACAACGATAGCTAATAATGATTTTTTCATTGGATAACCCCTGTTATTTGATTGAAAACACTAGAAATATACCACACTGCTTATGAATTTTCACTATGAAAAACCAATTTTCCCTGACATTTTCGACATAAATAGGCAATTTTATCTCGTTGAATGCGATTATGCCGACGAATCGTTAAATAATGGGTCTGACATTCGCATTGATAAGCAAACATTTTACCCTGTACACTTTCCACATCGAATTTATGGCAAGTATCAGCCGGAAGATTAAATAACTGTGTCATCACCGCTTGCCATTCCTGTCCATGCGGTTTCACTCGACCAAATACTTGATACACAATAAGATGGGCTAATTCATGGGGAACAACCTGATGAATAAATTCATCTGAGTTCTCGAGTAGCAAAGTGCGGTTAAATTTAATCTCATTTTTCTGCAAGTATGCAACGCCGGCCTTTACACCTCGCAAATCATAACTGATTGTCGGAATAGGAAATTTCTGTTGAAAGTGACGTTCAGCCAGTTGTAATGTTTCTGCAAGCTTGCGTTGCACCTGCATTTTTAAATGCCGAAACTGAGTTTGAGATGACATCATCATACTAAGTAAACAAAAACCGCTAAATTAGCGGTTTTTATCATATACATTTAATTTACTTATTTTAGACCTGCTGCCGCACGTAATTCTTCAGCGCGATCTACTTTTTCCCATGGGAACTGTTCACGACCAAAGTGTCCATACGCCGCAGTTTGGCGATAGATTGGTTGAATTAAATTTAACATTTTAATTAAACCATAAGGACGTAAATCAAAGAATTCACGCACTAACTTAACCAATACTTCATTTGATACTTTTCCTGTACCAAAGGTTTCTACCATGATAGAAGTTGGCTCTGCCACACCAATTGCATAAGAAAGTTGAATTTCACAACGATCTGCAAGACCTGCTGCAACGATATTTTTTGCCACATAACGTGCTGCATAAGCCGCTGAACGGTCTACTTTTGATGGATCTTTACCAGAAAATGCACCACCACCATGACGAGCTGCGCCGCCGTATGTATCAACAATGATTTTACGACCCGTTAAGCCACAATCGCCCATTGGGCCGCCAATTACAAAACGACCGGTTGGGTTGATGAAATATTTTGTTTGTTGAGATAACCATTCGCTTGGCAAAATTGGCTTGATGATTTCTTCCATCACACCTTCGTAAATTTCTTTTTGTGACACTTCTTCACTGTGTTGTGTAGAAAGAACGACCGCATCCACGCCCACGATTTTGTTATCTTCGTATTTTAAGGTCACTTGACTTTTCGCATCAGGGCGTAACCAGGATAATTTTCCGCTTTTACGCACTTCTGCTTGTTTTTCCATTAAACGATGCGCATAAGTAATCGCCGCAGGCATCAAGACTTCGGTTTCATTTGTCGCATAACCAAACATAATCCCTTGGTCACCCGCACCTTGATCTAATGGATTCCCACGATCCACACCTTGGTTAATATCAGATGATTGCTTACCAATCGCATTTAATACCGCACAAGAATTGCCATCAAAACCCATCTCTGAGTGTTTGTAACCAATATCACAAATGACTTGTCGAGTGAGATTTTCAATATCAACCCATGCTGATGTAGTAATTTCACCACCAACTAACGCCATCCCTGTTTTTACATAGGTTTCGCAAGCCACACGAGCTTTAGGATCTTGTTTTAAAATTTCATCAAGTACCGCATCAGAAATTTGATCGGCAATCTTATCTGGATGTCCTTCTGAAACGGATTCAGAAGTAAATAAATAGCTAGACATAAGTTCTCTTCTTTTGGATGTATTGACGTATAGACGTCTATAATACGCTTTTTTGACTAATAAGCAAGCATTCCTATCAAGTATTTTTGAAATGTGACAAGAAGAACCTAAGCTTTACGACAGAATTCAGCTCATTAATGCATAAAATGAGCGACAAACGCCCATTTATTTACCTGATTTTAGTTCACTAAATCCAACATTTCTTGCGCATTCGCCAAAGCAAGCTCTGTAATTTCACTGCCCCCCAGTAATCTTGCAAGAGCTGCAACTCTCTCTTCTTGAGAAAGTGCAGTCATTTTGGTTTCAGTTTTATCACCAACGGTAAATTTCTCTACATTAAATTGATGATGTCCATGACATGCGACTTGTGGTAAATGGGTCACACAAAGCACTTGGCATTTATCGCCTAATTGACGTAATAATTTACCCACTACACTCGCCGTTTTTCCGCTAATGCCAACATCAACTTCATCAAAAATTAACGTCGGAATCGCCGATTGATCGGACGTTAAGACTTGAATCGCTAATGAAATACGAGAAAGCTCACCACCAGATGCCACTTTTGCTAGCGGTTGTGCCTGCTGTCCTAGATTACTGCGTAAAGTAAAGACGATATTATCTGCCCCATTTGCCGTCACTTTAGTTAAATCTGAATCCACTTCAATGAAAAACTCGGCATTCTCCATTGCAAGCCCTTTGATAGAATGTGTAACCTGCTGTGCTAATTTTCCTGCAGCTTGGCAACGGCTTTCATGCAATTGTTTTGCCGTATGTTGCATTTTCTCAAAGGCTGCTTTTTCTTCTAGAAGAAGACGCTCTTCACTTTCTGAAAAATCTAAAAGTGCGGTCAATTCTGCTTTTAATTTTTGATGCCATTCCACCAACTCTTCAGGTTTCACATTGTGCTTGCGAGCGAGTTGTAAAGCTTGACCTAAACGCTTCTCAATCTCTTGTAACAAGATTGGATCTTGCTCAATATGAGATGCAAGATGTTGGACTTCACTTGTCGCCTCTTGCACTTGGATAAGTGCATCATTCAACATTGTTTGAACGGAAGCATAGCGAGGATCTAATTCGCTTAATTCATCAATGTACTGCATCGCACGATAAAGCATAGAATCGATACTCACAGTCTCATTTTCACTGAGTAGCTGTAAGGCTGATTGTGATAACTGTGTCAGCTGTTCGCTATTTGATAGACGACGTTGATCCTCTTCCAATTCCAAATATTCATTTGGACGAAGCGCAAACTCCTCCAACTCTTCTACCTGATATTGTAAAAGTTGTTTCTTCGCTTCATTTTCAGCAACTTTTTGTTGGAAGGTTTTAACTTGCGTTTGAAGATTTTTCCACGCACGATAATCTTCTCGCATTTGTGCGAGCAAATCATGGTGATGTGCAAATGTATCCACCAACTGAAGCTGATAATCATTTTTCAATAATAACTGTGAAGCGTGCTGCCCATTAATATGAATAAGATATTGACCAATTTCTTTTAATTGAGAAGCTGATACAGGCGTGCTATTAATAAAGGCTTTAGAACGCCCATCTGCATTAATGACACGGCGTAAAATACAATCAGAGGGATTATCAGGATCTTGCAATTCTTGCTCTTGCAACCATTGATAAGCGGGGTTCGTTGGTTCAATAAAAAAGGTGGCGCAGATTTCGGCTCTTTCCTGCCCTTCTCGAACCATAGACGTTTCAATACGTTGCCCTAAGCATAACCCCAATGCATCAATAGCAATGGATTTTCCTGCGCCAGTTTCCCCCGTGATCACAGACATTCCTTTCGCCAATTCAATCTCTAATTGACGAACAATTGCAAAATTATTGATGGTAAGTTGGGTTAGCATAAAAAAATCTCCTTAACTGTATATCCATATATTATAACTGTTACAATATACAGTAAAGAGATTTTTAAACTTTTGGGATTAGAAATTTTTAAGCCAGCCTAATTTTGTGCTTAATACATTGTAATAATTATAATTTTTTAGGTGTAATAGGCGCAGTTTATGCGGGCTTTTTTCAATGTGAACGATATCATCAGGAGAAAAATCTAGCGCAATTTGACTATCACAGCCTAATTCCAACTGTGAAGTATTATGTTCCGCAAAACGAATTGAAATTTTGCTATCGCCATCAATTACTAATGGTCGAGAAGAAAGTGTATGTGGGAACATCGGCACAAGGGCAATCGCATTTAAATTTGGCGTTAAAATTGGGCCGCCTGCGGAAAGCGAATAAGCGGTTGAACCTGTGGGAGTGGAAACAATCAAGCCATCTGAACGCTGAGAAAACGCGAATTTATCATTGATGTAAACATGGAAATCAATCATGTGCGCAATTTTAGCTGGGTGAATCACCGCCTCATTTACGGCATTACTACTGGAGATAATTTCTCCGTTTCGTTCAATTTTAGCTTCCAATAAAAAACGCTCTTCTACAAAAAATTCACCATGTTCTAAACACGCTTCGAGCTGTGCATAAGCATTTTTCGGGTCAATATCGGTCAAAAAGCCTAAGTTGCCTCGGTTAATACCAATCATTGGAATATTATATTTAGCCAAAATGCGAGCACGCCCTAGCATATTGCCATCACCACCGATTACAATCACGAGTTGAGCTTGCTCTCCAATTTCTTCAACCGTTGCTAACACCTCTTCCGGTAAACCGAATTTTTCCCCCACTTCTTTTTCAACTAAAACTTGATATCCTCGCTCTTTCAGCCATTGATACAAGTTTTTATGCATTTGCAAATTAATATCGCGACGTGGTTTTCCCATCAAGGCGATGGTTTTAAATGATTTGACTAATTCATCCATAACTATGATTGCTCCCAAGTACAGACTTACTGATTTTTGACCGCACTTGAATTTAAAATTTTAGCCATTATATTACATAGCAATTCAGTTTTGCTAAAATAGCACTAATTTTTGATAAATGGAGAAAAAGATGTCAGAACAAGCACAAAACTTAAATGAAAATGAAGAACTTGTTGAAGAAGTTCAGCAAGAAACCACCTCAACGGAAGATCCGTTAGAAGAAGCGATTGCCCGTGTACAAGAACTTGAAGAACAATTAAAAGCACAAGTAGAAGAAACCTCTAAAAAAGAGCAAGATTTATTGCTTCGTACGCGTGCTGAAATTGACAATATGCGTCGTCGCAGTGAACAAGACATCGAAAAAGCACATAAATTTGCGCTCGAAAAATTCTCAAAAGACATTTTAAATACCATTGATAACTTAGAGCGTGCGCTTGCTACACCAGCCAATAAGGAAGATGAAAACATCAAAGCACTATTCGATGGTGTCGAGCTGACTTTAAAAGAGTTACTCTCAACGGTTTCTCGCTTTGGTATCGAGCCTGTTGGTGCAGTAGGTGATACCTTTAATCCGGATCTTCACCAAGCTATCTCTATGCAACCAGCAGAAGGCTTTGCAACGAATCAAATCACTACCGTTTTACAAAAAGGTTATACCTTAAATGGTCGAGTGATTCGCCCAGCCATGGTAATGGTTGCAGCTTAATTTCTTTTCTATGACTTAAAGAGCGGACGATTCTTCGTCCGTTTTTTTTATTGTCAAAAATCTTGACATAGATCAAATTTATTAAAAAATAATTTGAGAATAATTCTCAATAAAAAACTCTCTTGATTTCCAGATTTAGCAAGGTTCCTCCACAATTTTAAGCATCAAAAAACATAAAATAACACTACATATTGTGTGTTGATCTATTAAATAAAACTATATATAGTGCTTTCGTTTTTTTTTAAAGTTAGCCTATATAGGAGTCATAAAATGAATGCTTTCTTCGTGATTAAGCGTGATGGTTCACGAATTGGGTTTGACCTACAACGTATTACTAATGCAATCAGAAAAGCGGCAAGTGCGGTCAATATTGTTGATGAAATTTATATCCATGATCTGAGCCAGCGAATTAATACCGAGATTTTTAGTCACTATCAGCATGAAATTGATATCAACCAGATTCAAAAAATCGTTGAAGATCACTTAATGACAAGCAAGTATCCACAAATTGCACGTGCTTATATTGAATATCGTCACGATCGTGATCTTGCTCGTGAAAAACGCAGCCAATTAACCAAAGAAATTGAAGGGCTGATTGAACAAAGCAACGTGGAATTACTCAATGAAAACGCAAATAAAGATGCGAAAGTGATCCCTACCCAACGTGATTTACTAGCAGGTATTGTGGCAAAACATTATGCCAAACGTCACATTCTGCCAAGAGATGTTGTTGAAGCTCATGAAAAAGGCGAAATCCATTATCACGACTTAGACTACGCGCCATTTTTCCCAATGTTTAACTGCATGCTGGTTGATCTAAAAGGTATGCTTTCACATGGTTTTAAAATGGGTAATGCCGAAATTGAACCGCCTAAATCTATCGGCACAGCAACAGCGGTTACTGCACAAATTATTGCTCAAGTAGCCAGCCATATTTATGGCGGTACAACCATTAATCGCATTGATGAAGTGCTTGCGCCGTATGTTCAACTCAGTTTTGAAAAACATTTAAAAAATGCTGCACAATGGCAAATTCCAGATGCTGAAGGTTATGCAAAAGCACTAATTGAAAAAGAATGTTTTGATGCGTTTCAATCCCTTGAATATGAAGTTAATACGCTCCATACGTCAAATGGCCAAACGCCATTTGTCACCTTTGGTTTTGGCTTAGGCACAAGTTGGCAAGAACGTTTAATTCAACAGTCGATTTTGAAAAACCGTATTCGTGGTTTGGGTAAAAATCATAAAACACCGGTCTTCCCTAAACTGGTCTTTACCATTAAAAAAGGCATTAACCAAAACGAACAAGATCCGAACTATGATATTAAAAAACTGGCATTAGAATGCGCATCAAAACGCATGTATCCGGATATTTTAAACTATGATCAAGTGGTTAAAGTCACTGGCTCATTCAAAGCCCCAATGGGTTGTCGTAGCTTCTTGGGAGCCTATGAAGAAAACGGTCATGAAGTGCATGATGGGCGCAATAATTTAGGCGTAGTGAGTTTGAATCTACCTCGTATTGCTCTTGAAGCACAAGGAAATGAAGAAAAATTCTACCGCACTTTAGATGAACGCCTAGCCCTTGCGAAGAAAGCCTTACTTACCCGTATTGCTCGCTTAGAAAATACCAAAGCTCGTGTCGCACCAATTCTCTATATGGAAGGCGCTTGTGGCGTTCGCTTAAAAGCTGATGATAATGTTGCCGATATTTTCAAAAATGGACGAGCATCAATTTCTTTAGGCTATATTGGTATTCATGAAACCATCAATGCGCTGTATAAAAAAGGACATATTTTTGACGATGAACAACTGCGTGAAAAAGGCATCGCGATTGTGCGTCGTTTAAATGAAGCGGTAAAACAATGGCAGAAAGAAACGGGTTATGCATTTAGCCTTTATTCCACACCAAGTGAAAACTTGTGCGATCGTTTCTGTCGTTTAGATACCAAACAATTTGGTGTGATTGAAGGCGTTACCGATAAAGGCTACTACACTAACAGCTATCACTTAGATGTAGAGAAAAAAGTGAATCCATACGATAAATTAGACTTTGAGATGCCTTATCCTAAATTAGCGAGTGGCGGCTTTATCTGTTATGGCGAATACCCTAACATTCAACATAACCTGAAAGCACTCGAAGATGTGTGGGATTATAGCTATGATCGCGTACCTTATTACGGCACCAACACGCCAATTGATGAATGTTACGAATGTGGTTTCACCGGAGAATTTAATTGCACAAGTAAAGGCTTTGTTTGCCCGAAATGCGGTAATCATGACAGTGCAAAAGTCTCTGTAACCCGACGGGTTTGTGGTTATCTCGGCAGCCCTGATGCTCGTCCATTCAATGCGGGCAAGCAGGAAGAAGTAAAACGTCGAGTAAAACACCTATAATGTCACGACATTGATTATGATAAAATAGCTCATCAAAAGTGAGCTATTTTTATTTCAATAAAGAAGGAAATACCATGCCAACACTTGCTCAGATTACCCAATCCATCATGCAAGATCCCGATAATCAATCCTTTACCGCAAAGAGTATCGAACCGCTTTTTGCCGCGCCAACTACCGCTCGTATTAATATTGTCGGACAAGCACCTGGAGTTAAAGCCCAAGAAAGTCGTTTATACTGGAATGATAAAAGCGGTGATCGACTACGTGAATGGCTGGATGTGGATCGTGATACCTTTTATCACTCTGGTATGTTTGCTGTCATTCCGATGGATTTTTATTACCCAGGCAAAGGAAAATCGGGTGATTTACCGCCACGAAAAGGCTTTGCAGAGAAATGGCATGCACCAATTTTAGCAAACTTACCCAATATCGAGCTCACCATTCTTATCGGGCAATATGCACAAAAATATTATTTACCAGAAAACGAGCTTAATGTGACTGAAACGGTTCGCCATTTCCGTGATTTTCTCCCTCACTTTCTCCCGCTCGTTCACCCTTCTCCACGGAACCAAATTTGGCTCAAGAAAAATCCATGGTTTGAACAAGAGATTATCCCAGTATTACAAAAGCAAATTAAAGTGATTTTATCTCGTTAATTTATCTCGCTAAATTGATATTCAACTATGAAGTGCGGTCAAAAAGCATCCGGTTTTGACTGCACTTTTCTTTTATTATAATCAATTTTTAGTATGCATTATTTCCTGACTGAGGCCTGTTATGCTAAAATCGCCGGCCTTAAAAATATAGGAAAAAATATGCAAGTAATATCTGTCACAAACTCTCAACGAAAAGCATGGAATAAACAAACTATTATATTCCTTTCTGATGTAGCTCTATTTTTTATTCTACTCAATACACTTCCTTTTGCCCCTGCTGCGAATAAAGGATTATCTTTACTCGCATTTGTGGCCATTCTATGGCTCACCGAAGCAGTTAGTGTAACCATCACTGCATTATTCGTTCCAATTCTATCTGTTCTATTAGGGTTAGCTGATAGTCGCGAAGCCCTCGTAGCCTTTGCAGATCCAACTATCTTTTTATTCTTCGGTGGTTTTGCACTTGCAACAGCATTAAATGTGCAAAAGATCGACCAAATGATCGCTAATAAAATCATGCAGTTAGCGCGGGGTCGGTTATCTGTTGCTGTCCTCTATTTATTCATCGCAACAGCATTTTTGTCCATGTGGATGAGCAATACCGCTACTGCTGCAATGATGATCCCACTTTCAATGACTATTTTAAGTCAGTTAGACCGTAATAAAGATCACAATACTTATGTATTCGTATTATTAGGCATTGCTTATAGTGCTACCATCGGTGGTATGGGAACCCTTGTAGGTAGCCCACCGAATGCCATTGCAGCATCTCAACTTCATTTAGGTTTTGCAGACTGGTTAATGTATGGCACGCCAGTCATGTTAATTTTATTCCCGCTTATTATTGGTTGGTTATATCTTGTATTTAAACCTAAATTAGGCCTTCGTTTTGCTGCTGAATTTGAAAAAATTCACATGACCAAACAACGTGTTTTAACGTTGGTTATTTTTATCACAGTGGCGATTCTTTGGATTTTTGGTGGCTACATTAACCCTATTCTTTCTCAATTATTAGGCTTACCAAAACCAATTGGTAGTTTTGACAGTATGGTTGCACTCTCCGCAGCAATTGTCATTTGTGTAACGGGGATCGCAAGTTGGAAACAAGTACAAGAAAATACAGAATGGGGCGTGCTGTTCCTCTTCGGTGGCGGTTTAACCTTAAGCTCGGTATTGACTCAGTCTGGTGCAAGTAAAATCATGGCTGATGGTATTGTCTTCATCATTGAAGGCGGTCACTACTATGTGATGGCATTAATTGTTGCAGCCTTTATTGTCTGCTTGACTGAATTTACGTCAAACACTGCAAGTGCGGCTTTACTGGTTCCAATCTTTATTTCCATCGCACAAGCACTGAATATGCCACCGCTTGGTTTTGCGATGATTATCGGTCTAGGTGCATCTTGTGCCTTTATGATGCCAGTTGGTACCCCACCAAATGCGATTGTATACTCAACAGGTTTTGTTAAACAATCCGAAATGATCCGCGTGGGTAAATTTATTGATTTAACATGTATGCTAATTATCGGGACAATCGCTTATATTTTCTGGATGTAACCTTTAAAATCGAATAAGTGCGGTTAAAAACAAGATGATTTTTAACCGCACTTTTTTTATTTTATTTACGCAAACGTTTGCCTGAAATAAAAATTAACGTATAATTCGCACAATTTTTTTACTTAGGGAAACCAAATGAATAACAACCTGCTTTATACGGTGGAAGACAAACCACCTTTCGGATTGAGTTTACTCCTTGCCGCACAACATTTACTTGCTGCACTAGGGGGAATTATTGCCGTACCATTAGTCATTGGTAACGTCTTAAAATTACCTACCGAAGACACCATTACGCTAGTGAATGCTGCACTTTTGATTTCTGGTGTGGTAACGGTTATCCAATGTAAAGGCTTAGGACCTGTGGGTATTCGTTTGCCAAGTGTAATGGGGACCAGTTTTACTTTCGTTGCTGCTGCTCTTGCCATTGGTTTCAGTGAATATGGCATCGCTGGTATATTAGGCTCTTCTCTTATTGGTTCCTTAGTGATGATTATCGGCAGCTTTTTCATGCCGTATATTCGTAAATTATTCCCACCACTTGTGACGGGAACTGTCGTTATGATGATCGGCTTAAGCCTTATTCCAGTTGCCGTTGACTGGTTTGCAGGTGGTCAACGTGGTGATGCAAATTATGCGACGCCAGAAAATTTAATGATGGCGAGCTTTGTATTAGTGATCGTGGTAGCCCTCGTACAATGGGGAAAAGGAATTTTCTCTGCAGCTGCGATCGTTATTGGGATGATGACTGGTTATATCGTTTGTTTAGCCATGGGCTGGGTAAGCTTTGAAGGCGTAAAACAAGCACAAACTTTCGCGATTCCCCAACCTCTACACTTTGGTTTAGCCTTCCCAATTTCAGGGATTATCGGCATGTCCATTGCCTATTTAGTGACAATCGTTGAATCAAGCGGTAACTTCTTAGCACTAGGTAATGCCACCAAAACCGAAATTACTGGCAGACATTTACGAGGCGGGGTTTTAGCCGATGGTTTAGGATCAGCCTTAGCCGCCATTATGTCCACCACGCCATTCTCATCATTCTCACAAAACATTGGTGTCATTTCTCTAACTGGCGTGGCAAGCCGTCACGTGGTTGCGCTAACCGGTGTACTTCTTGCTTTAGCGGGTTTATTCCCTGTATTCGGTGCATTAATTGTTTCAATTCCATTACCGGTATTGGGCGGTGCGGGCTTAATGATGTTTGCGATGATTATCGCCGCGGGTATCCAAATGTTGGATAAAGTCGCACGTAGTAAACGCAATGGTTTAATCATCGCCATTTCTATTGGCTGTGGCTTAGCGGTGACGACTCGTCCAGAATTGCTTGATAAATTACCGCACTTTTTCAAAGAAGTACTCGGTTCAGGCATTACCGTAGGCTCATTACTTGCCTTAATTCTTAACCTCGTGCTTCCAGAAGATAAAGTGGAAGAAACAAAAGAATAAAAATAGATAGCGAATAAGGGCAGATTAACACTGCCCTTTTCTTTTCCTGTAAAACATTTCTAAAACGAACCGCACTTTGTTAAAATCAGGCATCATTTTCCATTTATGAAGGAATAAAAATGGCAGATTTACCTTTCTTAGTTGAGCTTAACGAACAAAATCTTACCGAAACGTTGCAACGTTCCGTTGAAACCCCGCTTGTCATTAACTTTTATGCGCCAAGCCATAAAGAATCAGCTGATTTTGCAACAGTCCTACAACGTGTTGCAGAACAACATCAAGGACAATTTATTCTCGGCTTAGTCAATTGTGAAACAGAGCAAATGATTGCTGCTCAATTTCGTATTCAAGCGTTACCAACGACCTATCTTTTCAAAGAGGCTCAAGCAATAGATGCGTTCCCTGGAGCATTAGATGAAACCAGCTTATTACAACGTTTGAGTGCGATTTTGCCAAAAGAAGAAGATTTAAAATTCCAAAAAGCCTTAGATTTTTTACAAGTGGAAGATTACAACTCCGCCCTTCCATTACTGAAAGAGGCTTGGGAGCTTTCAGATAAGAAAAATAGCGATGTGGCATTACTTTATGCGGAAACTTACATTGCCATGAAGAAAACGGAGCCTGCGGCAGATATTTTAGCGCAAATTCCTATTCAGGATCGCGACAGCCGTTGGCATGGCTTACAAGCACAGATCGAACTTTTAATTAAAGCGGCTGATACCCCAGAAATTCAGCAATTACAAGCGGATTATGCGAAAAATCCAACGGCTGAAATTGCGTTGAAATTGGCAGTTCAGCTACATCAAGCCAATCGAAACGAAGAAGCATTGGACTTATTATTTAGCATTCTTAAACAAGATCTTTCTGCGGAAAATGGTGAAGTGAAACAACAGTTTTTATCTATTTTATCAGCCATTGGAAATGCGGATCCTATCACCAATAAATATCGCCGATTGCTGTATTCATTGCTTTACTAATACGATCAACTATTTTTTTATGCATGAAGGCTTTATAATGAACGAACTCCAAAAGCCTCATGCTTTATTTTATAAACAAAGGATTCTTTATGTCAGACGTTAAACACAGCAAATTATTAATTTTAGGTTCAGGCCCTGCAGGTTATACCGCGGCCATTTATGCCGCTCGTGCAAACTTAAAACCTGTTCTAGTGACTGGTCTTCAACAAGGTGGCCAACTTACTACCACGGATGAAATTGAAAACTGGCCAGGTGATTTTGAAATGACCACTGGTCCAGGTTTAATGCAACGTATGTTGCAACATGCTGAAAAATTTGAAACGGAAATCGTGTTTGATCACATTAATAAAGTCGATTTATCTTCTCGCCCGTTCAAACTTTATGGCGATATGCAAACCTTCACATGTGATGCATTAATCATCGCAACAGGCGCATCAGCACGTTATATCGGATTAGAATCTGAAACCGCTTATAAAGGCCGCGGCGTTTCAGCTTGTGCAACCTGTGATGGTTTCTTCTATCGTAATAAACCCGTTGCCGTTGTCGGTGGCGGAAATACCGCCGTTGAAGAAGCACTTTACTTAGCGAATATTGCTTCGGAAGTACATTTAATCCACCGTCGCGATAGCTTCCGTGCGGAAAAAATCTTAATCGATCGCTTATACAAAAAAGTCGAAGAAGGCAAAATCGTGCTTCATACTGACCGCACTTTAAATGAAGTGTTAGGCGATAACATGGGCGTAACAGGTGTACGTTTAGAAAACGTGAAAACTGGCGAAAAAAAAGACGTGAAATTAGACGGTTTATTTATTGCTATCGGTCATGCACCAAATACTGAAATCTTCCAAGGTCAGCTTGAACTTAACAACGGTTATATCGTCGTTAAATCTGGTCTTGAAGGCAATGCAACAGCGACCTCTGTAGAAGGCGTATTTGCGGCAGGTGATGTGATGGATCACAACTATCGCCAAGCCATTACTTCAGCGGGTACAGGCTGTATGGCTGCATTAGATGCGGAACGTTATTTAGATGCACAAGAATAAATAAATGTCCTTATTTATTTTCCCCCTCGTTAGCCAAGAGGGGTTAAGGGAGATTTTAAAGAATCAATTTTGTATCAATAAACTCGCCCTTCAAGCTCCCTCTCAATAGAGAGGGAGAACTTTTTAAATACTAACTCTACAAATCTATGGACAAACTTCGCCAAAAATATTTACAAAAATGGCTTCGTGCGCAGCAACAACCTGTTAAAAAATTAATGCGCACCAATATTGCCCTTGCCACACTTTCCTCCTTAATTCTTGTGGCTCAAACCTATTTTCTTGCGACATTGCTCGACAAGCTCATTATGCAACATGTCGATCGTGCGGAACTGGCTCCCTATTTTATTGCATTAATCATTACTTTTGCTTTGCGTGCAGTTATTTTATGGCTGCGCGAAAAAATTGGCTTTAAAGCAGGTCGATTACTACGCAATCATATGCGCCAAAAGATCTTAGATAAAATCCATCAAGTTGGGCCGGCCACCATCAATAACAAACCAGCTGGTAGCTGGGCAAGTATTATGCTTGAACAAGTGGAAAATCTACATAATTTCTATGCGCGTTTCTTACCACAACAAAGTTTGTCTGCCATTGTACCAATGGTGATTTTAATTGCTGTATTCCCACTCAACTGGGCGGCTGGACTGATTTTGATGATCACCGCACCACTTGTACCCATTTTTATGATTCTGGTGGGGATTGCAGCAGCAGATAGCAGCCAAAAAAATATGGCTACCCTTTCTCGCTTAAGTGCACAATTCTTGGATCGCTTACGTGGTTTAGAAACCTTACGTCTTTTCAACCGCACTTCAGAACAAACTCAACATATTGAAAGCACAACGGAAGACTTCCGTGAAACGACCATGGCTGTACTTAAAATGGCGTTTCTCTCTTCTGCCGTGTTAGAGTTTTTCACCTCCATTTCCATTGCTTTAATGGCGGTGTACTTTGGTTTTAGCTATTTAGGCCAAGTCGAATTTGGTACTTATGGCACCACGCTAACCTTATTTACCGGCTTTTTCTGCTTAATTCTTGCGCCAGAGTTTTATCAACCATTGCGAGATCTCGGGACTTACTATCACGATCGTGCAGCTGGTATTGGTGCTGCTGATGCCATTGTCGATTTCTTAGAAGCAGACTATTTAATTGCACATCAAGGTAATAAACAAATTCCAGCACAAAGTGCGGTCGAGATTCAGGCTGAAAATTTAGTGGCGCTTTCGCCACAAGGTCAACCATTAACGAAGCCGCTTTCATTCCATATTCCGAAAGAAAGTCATATTGCCCTTGTGGGCCAAAGTGGTGCAGGAAAAACCTCTTTAATCAATGTATTACTGGGTTTCTTACCTTATGAAGGCAGCTTAAAAATTAATGGTGTAGAACTTAATCAAAGCCGTTTAAGCGACTGGCGCAAACAAATTGCGTGGGTAGGTCAAAACCCATTACTACTACAAGGTAGCATCAAAGAAAATCTACTTTTAGGTGATATTCAAGCAACTGAAGAGCAAATTGAGCAAGCCTTGATTTCTGCGCAAGCGAAAGAGTTTACCGATAAATTAGGCTTAGATAGTGAAATTAAAGATGGTGGGATAGGGGTATCCGTAGGCCAAGCGCAACGCTTAGCTATCGCTCGCGCTTTACTACGCAAAGGCAATTTATTATTACTCGATGAGCCAACGGCTAGCCTCGATGCTCAATCTGAAAATCTGGTACTTGCTGCCCTTGCAGAAATGAGCCATAACCAAACCACCTTAATGATCACACACCGCATTGAAGATCTGAAACAATGTGACAACATTTTAGTGATGCAAGAAGGTGAAATTGTTCAACAAGGCCATTTCAACCAATTAAAAGATCAAGGCTTCTTTGCCGAATTATTGGCTCAACGAAAAGAGGATATTCAATAATGCGGGCTTTACTTCCCTTTTTACGTTTATTTAAATTCGCCAAGTTGCCTTTATTTTTAGGCTTGGTTTTAATGATCACAGGTCTTGCATCTAGCATAGGCTTGCTGACCACATCGGGTTGGTTTTTAGCCGCAACAGCAATTGCGGGTCTTGGCACGTTATTTAATTTCTTCTACCCTTCTGCCTCTGTGCGTGGACTTGCCATCAGTCGCACCCTTTTCCGCTATTTCGAAAAGTTGGTGACTCACGATGCGACTTTCCGCATTTTAGCTAAATTACGGGTACAAGTTTTTGAGAAGATTATTCCCTTAAGTCCAGCTGTGTTAAATCGCTACCGTAACAGCGATTTATTAAACCGCTTAGTGTCAGATGTGGATACCCTCGATAGCCTTTACCTTCGCTTAATTGCGCCATTTATTACGGCTATTTTTGTGATTCTAGCTATGTGTATTGGCCTAAGTTTTGTCAATGCACCTTTAGCCTTAGGTTTAGGCATTAGCCTACTTTTATTGGTATTGGTTATTCCAACCATTTTCTATCAACTTGGTAAAAAATTTGGTGACAAACTCGTGCATTCACGCGCACTTTATCGCACGCAATTCTTAGAGTTTATTCAAGCTCAAGCGGAATTATTGCTCTTTAATGCCGAAGATAAATTGAAAGATAACATGGCTAAAACTGAAGCTAACTGGCAAGCAGACCAACAAAAAGAAGCAAATTTAAGCGGATTTTCAACCGCCCTTTCACTCTTTTTAAATAGTTTGATTATTGCCGCAATGTTATGGTTTAGCTCACAAGCGGAATTTGGCAACGATGAATATCGTATGGCGTTTATTGCGCTCTTCACTTTTGCCGCCCTTGCATCGTTTGAAATCTTAATGCCATTAGGTTCAGCTTTCTTACATATCGGGCAAGTAATTGCTTCAGCTGAACGCGTGACAGATATTATCGATCAGCAACCATTAGTGACTTTTAATGGCAAAGCGGAGTTCGATCAAAATGCGACTACATTAATTGAAGCGAAAGCTCTTTCTTTTGCTTATCCTGAACGTCAAAATCGTGCTTTAGAAAACCTGAATTTAACCATTCAAAAAGGCCAAAAAGTTGCGATTCTAGGTAAAACAGGTAGCGGAAAATCCACGTTATTACAGCTTTTAGTGCGTAATTATGATGCTAATCAAGGAGATTTATTCCTTGCTGGCAAGCCAATTGCTGATTATGCAGAAGACACATTACGCAGCCAATTCTGCTTTTTAACACAACGTGTTCATGTATTTAGCGATACACTTCGTCAAAATCTGCAATTTGCAAGTGCGGTCAATATTTCAGATGAAAAAATGATCGAGGTGTTAAATCAAGTGGGTTTAGGAAAGTTGTTGGAACAAGAACAAGGTTTAGATATTTGGCTAGGTGATGGTGGTCGTCCACTTTCTGGTGGAGAACAACGTCGTTTGGGCTTAGCGCGTATTTTGCTTAATGATGCGCCAATTTTATTATTAGATGAGCCAACTGAAGGTTTAGATCGCGAAACTGAACGACAAATTCTGCGTTTAATTCTTGCCCATGCTGAAAATAAAACCTTAATTATGGTAACTCACCGCTTAACGGCGATTGAGCAATTTGATGAGCTTTGTGTGATTGATGAAGCGAAGCTAATTGAAAAAGGCACTTATTCAGAATTATTGCAATTAGAAAAAGGGTTCTTCAAACAATTAGTGGAGCGTGTGTAAAACAAGGAAGGATAAGTTGGGTGGAAATCTTCCCAGCTTATTCTCGGCACACAGAAATTCCGACTTTGGCTGCTTTCTTCCGAACCTGACCGAGTAAACCGGACACCGTTGCGAGAGACCGAGAAGATTTCCATTGATATCGCAATGCGATTAGGTGGGCTATTATGCAAGAATTGCCCCTGTATTGCAAAGGTTAATTTATCAATTCAGTGAATTTGACGAGAAAATCAACCGCACTTTTAAGGTAAAACCATGAACTATCTCCAATACTACCCTACCGATGTTGTAAATGGCGAAGGTACACGTTGTACCCTTTTCGTTAGCGGTTGTACGCATGGTTGCCGTGGTTGCTACAACCAAAAGAGTTGGTCTTTTGATAATGGCGTATTATTTGATGAAGCGATGGAACAACAAATCATCAATGATTTAAAAGATACGCGCATTAAACGTCAAGGGCTCACGCTTTCTGGTGGGGATCCGATGCATCCTCGTAATGTTGAAGCCCTACTTCCTTTTGTACAACGTGTAAAAAAAGAATGTCCAGATAAGGATATTTGGGTATGGACGGGATATAAACTGGATGAACTTGATGATTATCAACGTCAAATGTTGCCTTATATTGACGTGCTCATTGATGGAAAATTTATACAAGAACAGGCTGACCCAAGCTTGGTTTGGCGTGGTTCAGCCAATCAAGTGATTTATCGTTTTAAGGTTTAACCAAATAAGGTTAAGCTATTCTGCCAAGCCGTTTCTTTGATCACTTCAGCATTTTCACTTCTTAAACTACATAAAGCGTCAAAGGTGTGAACAATCCGCTCTGGTCGGTTAGGTTGCCCTTGAAAGCCAAATACGGGCATATCTGGTGTATCCGTTTCTAACACCAATGCCTCTAATGGTAACTTGGCAATCGCTTGACGCGTTTTATTCGCGCGTTCATAAGTAATTGTGCCGCCTACGCCAATTTTATAGCCTAAATCCACAAATCTTTTTGCTTGCTCATAACTTCCTGAAAAACCATGCACGACACCACATTTTGGCAAATTGGCTTGTTTTAAAAAGCGGAATAATTGCTCGTGGGATTTTCGACTATGTAAATTAACCGACAGATTGTACTTCTTCGCTAAATAAAGCTGGCTCTCCAAAAAGAGCTGTTGCTTTTGCCATAATTCATCCATCAATAACTCTGGAATCGCACACTCTAAACCAATTTCTGCTACGGCTGTACAATTTTGATCACGTACAGATAACGCCGCATCCAATTTCTCTAAATCATGCTCTTGATGTTCTTTGATATAAAGAGGGTGTAACCCAAGTCCACAATAAAGATGCTCAGGGAAAAGTGCGGTCATATTTTGGATTGTTTTAAAATCCGATTCTTTTACCGCCACAATCAAGATTTTCTGCACATCAGCTTGCTTAGCGTTCTCTACGAGCTGAGCTAATGGCTCTCCCGTGTCATGATGAAGATAATCGAGGTGGGTATGAGTATCGAAGAAAGGCATAACGTTATTTCACTTAAGAAAAAAGGTGTGTAGATTACGCATCCACACACCGAATTAATTATTCAACAGAAACGGATGTAATCACCACATCTTCGGTCGGAACATCTTGGTGGAAGCCTTTATTACCGGTTTTTACTTTTTTGATTTTATCAACCACATCCATGCCTTCAACCACTTCACCGAATACGGCATAGCCCCATTCTTGTACCACTTCACGGCCAAACATCTCTTTTGAACGGTAGTTTAAGAAGTCATTATCTGCCACGTTAATGAAGAATTGTGCCGTTGCAGAATGTGGATCAGAGGTACGCGCCATGGCGATTGTGCCACGTTTGTTACTTAAACGATTGTTAGCTTCATTTTGGATCGGTGCGTTTGTTGCTTTTTCACGCATTCCGCTTTCCATACCACCGCCTTGAATCATAAATCCATCAATAACACGATGAAAAATTGTGTTATTATAGAAACCGTTTTTACAATAGTTTAAAAAGTTTTCTGCAGTGATTGGCGCTTTATCAAAATCAAGTTTAATTTTAATATCGCCAAAATTTGTGTGTAATGTAACCATTTTGTTTTCCTCTTGAAAATTAAGGCATTCATTATTCCACAAATGGCGAGAAAGTGCCACAAGGAGCAGAAAAAGTACGGTCGTTTTCCAACTAGTTTTAAGAGAAAAAATATGTTAAAGATTTTTAATACCCTCACTCGTGAAAAAGAAGTGTTCAAACCTATCCATAAAGGAAAAGTGGGTATGTATGTGTGCGGCGTGACCGTTTACGATTTATGCCATATTGGCCATGGTCGTACCTTTGTATGTTTTGATGTGATTGCCCGCTATTTACGTTCTTTAGGTTACGATTTAACTTATGTGCGTAATATCACTGATGTGGACGATAAAATCATTAAACGTGCATTAGAAAACAAAGAAACCTGCGATCAACTTGTAGATCGCATGGTGCAAGAAATGTATAAAGATTTTGATGCGTTAAACGTACTACGTCCAGATTTTGAGCCTCGTGCGACGCATCATATCCCTGAAATTATTGAGATTGTGGAAAAACTGATTGCACGTGGTCATGCTTATGTTGCAGACAATGGTGATGTCATGTTTGACGTGGAAAGCTTTAAAGAATACGGCAAATTATCGCGCCAAGATCTTGACCAATTACAAGCCGGTGCACGTATTGAAATTAATGAAATCAAGAAAAATCCAATGGATTTCGTGCTTTGGAAAATGTCGAAAGAAAACGAACCAAGCTGGCCATCGCCATGGGGTGCTGGTCGTCCAGGTTGGCACATTGAATGTTCAGCGATGAACTGTAAACAACTTGGTGAACATTTTGATATTCACGGCGGTGGTTCTGATTTAATGTTCCCGCACCACGAAAATGAAATTGCGCAATCTTGCTGTGCTCATGGTGGTCAATATGTGAATTATTGGATCCATTCTGGCATGATCATGGTAGATAAAGAAAAAATGTCGAAATCCCTCGGCAACTTCTTCACTATTCGTGATGTATTAAACCACTACAATGCAGAAGCGGTGCGTTATTTCTTACTAACAGCACACTATCGCAGCCAGCTCAACTACAGTGAAGAAAACCTGAATTTAGCACAAGGTGCATTAGAACGTTTGTACACCGCTTTACGTGGCACCGATCAAAGTGCGGTTGCTTTTGGTGGTGAAAATTTTGTGGAAGCCTTCCGTGAGGCAATGGATGATGATTTCAATACACCGAATGCCCTTTCTGTCTTATTTGAAATGGCGCGTGAAATCAATAAATTGAAAACTGAAGATGCAGAAAAAGCCAATGGTCTTGCTGCTCGTTTACGTGAATTAGCGGGTATCTTAGGTTTACTTCAACAAGATCCAGAAAAATTCTTACAAGCGGGCTCTGACGATGATGAAGTCGCAAAAATTGAAGCGCTTATCAAACAACGAAACGAAGCCCGTGCCGCTAAAGATTGGACTGCAGCAGATGCGGCACGTAATGAACTTACGGCAATGGGTATCGTGTTAGAAGATGGCGCCAACGGCACGACGTGGCGTAAACAATAATCTCGCAATTTTTCACATCAATTTTCCATTTTTTCAAACTCAAGGTGTAGCTATTCCGCTCAACCTTCATTCAGGTAACTCAAAGTATGAGTCGCCTAGGTAACTGTTGGGATAATGCTCCAATGGAGCGTTGGTTCCGCAGCTTTAAATATGAATGGATGCAAGAGGGCGACTATATAACCTTGGGGCAAGCGATGGACGATGATTTCAATACGCCGAACGCTCTTTCTGTCTTATTTGAAATGGCTCGTGAAATCAATAAATTGAAAACTGAAGATACAGAAAAAGCCAATGGTCTTGCTGCTCGTTTACG
>NZ_KV838037.1:208062-381820 GCF_001838635.1 Haemophilus sp. HMSC71H05 | reverse complement strand
CTGACGATGATGAAGTCGCAAAAATTGAAGCGCTCATCAAACAACGCAACGAAGCGCGTGCTGCTAAAGATTGGGCTGCTGCAGATGCGGCTCGTAATGAACTCACTGCAATGGGAATTGTGTTAGAAGACGGCCCTAACGGCACGACGTGGCGTAAACAATAATCTCACTTTGATACAAAAACTGCGGTCAAATTGACCGCAGTTTTTCTTTTAAGAAGAAAGCATTACATTTTCGGTTTTTCCATTGTTTTTGCTTTTTTCTTCATTTCTTTTGCTTTCATTTCTTTTGTTTTCATATCATCAGATTTCATTCCTTCTGATTTCATATTATCCATTTTCATGTCGTGAGATTTCATATCATGAGATTTCATCATCCCATCAGATGCCATTTTGTCATTTTGCATTGGCATAGCGTCTTTTGTCATCGGCATGGAATCTTTTGTCATCGGCATGGAATCTTTTGCCATCGACATTTCATTAGATTTCATATCGGTCGCATAAAGACTGGTTGCGAAGAAAAGTGCAGCAATAGCAGTAAAGGTTGTTTTTGAAGTAATATTTTTCATTTTGAATCTTCCTTAATTTGTGAATAATTAGCATTGGATGGAAAGGTTTCCCCTTTCATTATCATTAGACGAATGAGAAATCTATTTCTTACACTTTTTTCAAGGAAAAAATATGGAAACTGGAATTTCCAATAAAGACTTGGCTCAAATTAGAGAGCAAATGCTGAAATTTGCCACATTACAGGTGGGCGATTCTGTATTAGCTGAAGATTTGGTGCAAGAGAGTTTTTTAAGTGCATTTAACCATCTTGAGCAATTTAAACGACAAGCGGCATTTAAGACCTGGGTCTTTGCTATCTTAAAAAATAAAATCATTGATTTTCTTCGCCAGAAAGGCAAATTAGTGCTAGAAACCGAAATTGAAGATGAAGAACAAACTAATCATTTCTTTGATGAAGGGGGCCACTGGAAAGCTGAACATTCTCCACTCGATCTCGAACTGAGCGAAAGTGCGGTCTATTCTGAAGAATTCTGGCTGATTTTTGAAACTTGCTTAACTTGCCTGCCAGCCAAACAAGCCAAGATTTTTATGATGAGAGAGTTTTTGGAATTATCTTCCGAAGAAATTTGCCAAGAAAATCAACTAAGCATAAGTAACTTGCACACGACACTCTATCGTGCTCGCTTACAACTTCAAAACTGCTTATCTCATAAACTTTAAGGAGTGATTTTATGAAATGTCGCCAAGCGACTCGACTCATTTCAGATGCGCAAGAACGCTCATTAATGACTAAAGAAAAAATTGGGCTCAATTTGCATCTTGCCATCTGTACACATTGCCGTAAATTTCAACGAAATTGTGGCACATTGAGAAAATTAATGAAGGATTTCAAAGGATAAAAAAGCGGAAGAGAACTTCCGCTTATTACTCTATTACTTCGCCATTAATGCTGTTGCACGTGAAATCACTTCTTTGACTTCATCATCCGTCAATTTACCTTCTTTCACAAATTGCACCTTGCCGGTTTTATCAAGCAAAATAATCACGCTGTCTTTTTCACGTAATCCCCACGCATTTTTAACCGCACTTTTATCATCTAAAATCACTTGGCTATGGGCATTTTCTTTTTTGCCTTTTTCTGCGCTACTTTTCACAAACATACCCGTGCCCACAACGGCATCATCAGCATTAATAATGGTCGTGGTTTGATATTTGGCTTGGTTAAAATGAGCTGCTTTGATGGCTTCGATCATCGCTTGATTTTTCTCTTTTGCCGCACTTCTGCCTGCAATATGCTGAATCACACGGACTTTGCCAGGTAATGCCGTTGAGCTCCACGATTTATACGCTACATCATTGCCATTTAAAGTGATTTCGCCTTTATCCGAAACCGTTACATTGGCTAAAAGTTGATTAGGTTGAATATTGTGAGCGAATGTATTGGCTGAGATTAAACTCCCCATCACAGCGCTCAAAAGCATGATTTTTTTCATAAATACCTCATAAATTCCGTGAAATGCCCATTTTTTGGCGAATAGTCACTTTTTTGTTATACTCCGTGCGCATTATACTTTGCTTAAATCAGATAAAGAAGGAAAAAGAAATGGATCAAATGCCAGCTTGCCCAAAATGTAAAGGTGAATATGTTTATCACGATTCTGTGAATTTTGTTTGCCCTGATTGCGGTAATGAATGGAATGGTAACGAAGCAGTTGAAGCCGATGAAGATCAACTGATTGTTAAAGACAGCAACGGTAATTTATTAGCCGATGGTGATGATGTACTTTTGATTAAAGATTTGAAATTAAAAGGTTCATCTGAAGTGTTGAAGAAAGGCACGAAATTCAAAAATATCCGTTTAGTTAACGGAGATCACAATGTCGATTGTGGCAAAATCATGTTGAAATCAGAGTTCTTGAAAAAAGCTTAAGAATTCTCAATAAAAAGAGCGGTCGATTTTAACGTTGTTTTAAATCGACCGCTCTTTTTTTATTTTCGTTATACCTTCGCAGGCTTCACTATTTCACTTGGATAACAACCAAGCACTTTCAGATAATTACTGAATTGCTTAAGCTCTTCCAAGGCAATTTGGGTATCTGGATGATGAATATTTCCTTCAATCTCCAAATAAAACATTTCCTCCCAAGGCTTGCCATAAATAGGACGAGATTCAAGCTTCGTCATATTAATACCGTGCTTTTTAAACACAAGTAAAGCATCCACCAAAGAACCCGCTTGTTGCGATGTTGTCATCAACAATAAAGTTTTCGTGTGAATTTGCGGTGAAACTTCTCGAGCTTGTTTTGCCACTACAATAAAACGAGTAATATTGTTTTCTTGATTCGCAATATTATGTTTTAACACATGTAAGCCGTAAAGCTTGCCGCCATCTTCATTGCCCAGTGCCGCAATATTCGGTTTATTCAAGCTTGATACAAGCTGCATTGCATGAGAGCTACTTTCGCAAAACTCAATATGAACACGCTCAAGGCTTTGAATAAATTGACTACACTGCTGGATTACCTGTGGATGGCTATAAAGCGTATCAATTTTGCTTAAATCATCTTGCTCATTCACTAAAACACAGTGCTTGATAGGATAAGCCAACTCGCCCACCAAAGATAAAGTGGTATGTTGAAGCAAATCATAAACTTCATTAATTGCACCTGACGTAGTGTTTTCTAAAGGCAGTACACCATAATCAGCTTCTCCACTTTCAACCTTTTCAAAAATTTGAGCAAAGGAGTCACAACTGATTTCAGCAAACTGCTGATTATAACGAGCCGCATAATTACGCGCAGCCAAATTAGAGTAAGAACCACGCTTGCCTAAGAAAGCAATATGTAACGTTTCTTCTCGTTGCTCATTGAGCTTTTTCTGCAAATACACTTGTTGTGTTAACACAGAATCTTCAATGATCTTTTGGAAGACTGACGTAATATACTGTGGTTCAAGCTGATAATTTTGACTTTCAGCAAACTGCACAAGCTCTTGTAAGAGTTGTTGCTCCCGCTCTAAATCACGCAACGCTTTTTGCGTCACTTCTTTACTTCTTACTACATCATATGCCAGGCGGTGACGCTCTGAAAGCAGCTTTAACAAGCTGCGATCAATTTGCGTAATTTGCTGACGAATTTCTGATAAATCTAATGCCATTTCATTCCTTATTTAAAGGTTACTTCATTATGAGGGATGTATTTCTCAGCATTAATAGGTGAATTTTTCTCAAAAAATTCTTTTAAAACATCCGCATCAATAAAACCAGTGTTTACGAAAGTTGGATTTTTTGTCATGACTGGATAACCATCTCCACCCGCCGCATTATAACTTGGTAAAGAAATACGGTAAGTTTTATTTAAATCTAATGGTTTACCTTGAATTTTCACATTTTCAACTTTCTTCTCCGCACGATTTACTGTCATGCTGATACCTGAATATTGTGCATAGGCACCAGAATCCACTTCTTTCAATGCAACTACATTTAAATAATCCAGTAATTCTTTACCGGTTAATTCAAAATAGCTCACAATGTTACCAAATGGATGGATTTTTAAAATGTCTTTATAAGTCACATCACCTTCTTGGATAGAATCACGAATACCACCTGAGTTCATGATACCAATATCTGCTTTCGCTTTTTGACGTTGTGCTTCTGCAATTAAGTGACCAAGGTTAGTTTGTTCAAAACGAATAATGGTACGATCACCCTCTAACTTACCGTTTAATTTACCCACTTTTTGGCTTAATAACGCATCACCTTTATCTTGGTAAGATTTTAAAAGTTTTTCCATTTCTGGATCTTGTGGAATCTCTTCTGCGTAATTTACGTATTCCGTTTTACCGTCTTCTTTTTTCACTTTCTTCTTCAAGTTCACTGGAATTAATTGATAATTCACTAATTTTAATTCACCATTTTTGAACTCAAAGTCAGCTCGACCAACATATTTGCCCCATTCAAAGGCCGGCATAATCCAAGTACCATTTTGGAAATCTGGTTTACATGGCTGAGTAGGTTGATAATCTTTAATCCATACGCCTTTTTCATCCACGCAAATCGGATCATGGCTGTGACCACCGATAATCATATCGAATGCGCCTTTATCTAAATTACGCGTAAGACTTACATCACCTGGTGCATTTGAACCATGTCTCGCATCATAGTAATAGCCCATATGTGTTAAAGCAATTTTTACATCCGGTTTAACTTTTTCATTTAGCTCTTTTAATGTGGCTTTTGCTACCGTTGTTGGATCTTCAAACTTCACATTATGAAGGTATTCTGGGTTGCCTAATTTTGCAGTATCCTCTGTGGTTAAACCGACCACGGCAATTTTAAGATCTTGTTTATTTAAAATCGTATAAGGCTTAACTAAGGTTTTACCTGTTTTCGTATTAATCACGTTTGCAGATAAGAATGGGAAGTTTGCCCATTTTTCTTGCATATCAAGAATTTGTAGTGGATTATCAAACTCGTGGTTACCTAATACAGTTGCCTCATAGCCCATTGCGTTCATTGCTTTAATATCAGGTTCTGCTGTTTGCATATCTGACTCAGGTACACCAGTATTAAAATCACCTGCATTTAATAAAATGAGTGAGCCACCTTTTTGCTCGACTTCAGCTTTTACGCGATTAACAATTGTTTTGTGCGCTGGAAAGCCATATTCACCTTTTGCATTCGGCCAAAAATGTCCGTGCGTATCATTAGTGTGCAATATGGTAAATTGATAGGTTTTGCCCTATTCATATGCCATTGCAGCAGAAGTTGCTAGCACAAGAGGAAGCACGGTAAATAATTTTTTCATAATAAAAATACCTCTATTTTTGACCGCTCTTTACCTTCGCATAAAACAAAAATAACAGAGCAAGATGGGAAATAAAAAAGCTATACTCCCGAAAGAAGTATAGCTTTTCAACAAAACATTGTTAGATGAGTACCTGCGCAGGTGCAACATAACCTTGTGGAACTTGTTTCTTATCTTCAAAGGTAACAAATTCCCACGCTTCCTGATCGGCAAGTACAGCACGGAGTAACTTATTATTTAAACCGTGACCAGATTTATAAGCTTTGAAATCACCGATGATGTTATAGCCACACATATAAAGATCACCAATTGCATCAAGCATCTTGTGACGAACTAATTCATCTCTGAAGCGTAATCCATCTTCATTTAAGATTCGGTAATCATCTAATACGATAGCATTATCTAAGCTGCCACCTAATGCAAGACCTTGAGATTGAAGATACTCAATATCTTTCATGAAACCAAAGGTTCTTGCTCGACTAATTTGATGTACGAATGCTTGTGCAGAGAAATCCATTACATAATTACGTACATTTTTACTAATCGCAGGATGATTAAAGTCGATTGTGAAATCTAAACGGAAACCATTGTAAGGTTTAAATTCTGCCCATTTATCACCGTCTTCTACTCGTACTTTTTTCTTAATACGAATAAATTTCTTCGGTGCATTTTGTTCTTCAATACCTGCATCTAAAAGCAAGTAAATGAATGGGCTTGCACTACCGTCCATGATTGGAATTTCAGGTGCATCAACTTCAATAATAATATTATCAATACCTAAACCTGCTAATGCTGCGTTTAAGTGTTCTACGGTTGAAACACGAACACCTTGTTCATTCACAAGTGCAGTACAAAGCATCGTATCACGCACAGAATCCGCATTCGCAGGGAAAGTCACCGGCGGATTAAGATCAGTACGGCAATAAATCACACCAGTATTCGGCATAGCCGGGCGCAACGTTAAGGTTACTTTTTTACCGCTATGTAAGCCTACACCTGTGACTTTAATGCTTTGTTTTAATGTTCTTTGTTTAATCATCTCTTTTACCTTATTGCTTCACAACAAGATTACTTCTACTCTTATTTCTCATCACGACCAAATGATGCCGGATTAAAGAAATTAGGATTATTTCTTAACTGTTCTAAACGGCTTGGATCAAGCGGTTTATTTAAGTTACCGTATTGCGGATTTTGTTCCTGTGCTGGTTCTGGCTGTGGATTATGTCTTAATGCATCTAAACCATGTAAACCAACTGGCGGTTGTGGCTGAATCGTTTCTTGTGCTACAGGTTGTTGAACTGGCGCTTGTTGTACTGCTGCTTGAGGACGAGCAATAACTACCGGCTCAGCCGCAACAACATCCCCCAAACCTGTTGCAACGATCGTGACACGAATTTCATTGCTCATTTCAGGGACTAAACTGGTACCGACAACGATAGTCGCGTCTTCTGATGCAAAGCTACCTACTGTGTCACCCACCACGTTAAATTCGTCAAAGCCGAGATCCATACCTGAGGTAATATTAACAAGAATACCTTTAGCATTAGAAAGATCGACTTTCTCTAATAAATCATTTTTAATCGCAAGACGCGCCGCTTCTTCTGCACGACCTGCACCTGGTTCACTTTGAGCTGAACCGAAACCAATCATTGCTTGGCCCATTTCCGACATAACGGTTCTTACGTCAGCAAAGTCCACGTTGATTAAACCTGGAGACGTAATCATATCGGAGATGCCCATAACAGAGTTACGTAATACGTCATTTGCAGCAGCAAAAGCATCAATTAACGTTGCATTTTTCGGGAGAACTTTTTGGATTTGTTGGTTAGGAATAATGATCATTGAATCCACGTATTGTGAAAGATCTTTAATCCCTAATTCAGCAAATTGCATACGTTTTTTGCCTTCAAAGCTAAATGGCTTAGTAACAACAGCAACAGTTAGAATACCTAACTCTTTCGCAACTTTAGCGACGATTGGTGCGGCACCAGTACCTGTACCACCGCCCATACCGGCTGCGATAAAGACCATGTCTGCACCTTCAAGCATTTTACGGATTTCTTCTTGGTCATCTTCAGCCGCTTTACGACCTACATTTGGGTTAGCCCCAGCTCCAAGACCTTTCGTTGTTGCACCACCGATTTGTACAGTTTGTTGAACTTGGCTTTTGCGTAATGCTTGCGCATCGGTATTCACCGCATAGAACACGATTTTACCGTGTTCTTCGCTATCAATTGCACTTTCGCCCAAGAAATTACCATTGAATTCTTGTTGCACCATATTAGCAACCATGTGGTTAACTGCGTTACCGCCGCCTCCACCGACACCGACAACCTTAATCAGTGCACCTGTTTGCTCTTCAAAATCACCATACTCTGGGTATAACATTTGCTGTTCTCCGTTACTGCTAATACTCTGCTAGCACATTAATAAAAGTTAAATTTTTTCTATTGTAAATGAAAAAGCCAAAATGATCAAAATTCTGATTTCACTTTATTGAAAATATTTTTAAGGCCTTTCCAGAATTTTTTGCCTAATGCTTCATCACCATAGTTACTATCCACAGGATCATTATCACTATTTTGATGATGGTATTGTAATAATCCCACCACAGTTGAATATTGTGGGCGATTCACATAATCTGTTAACCCCGTAATATTTAATGGACTACCAATACGTACCTGGCAACCAAATACACTTGATGCACAATCTTTTAAGTCTTCAATCTGTGCACCACCACCGGTGATAACCACACCCGCAATTAATTCAAATTTAATATGTTTGGTTTCTAAATCTGCTTTGAGCTTATCTAATTCGTCCTTAACAACGCCTAATAGTTCAATATATCTTGCTGAAGTGATTAAAGATAAATCACTTTTTGTTAACGCACGTGGTGCTCGACCACCAATACTTGCCACTTCAATTTTCTTATCACCATGTAAACGTGCCGGATATAATGCACTCGCATAATTCACTTTAATGCGCTCTGCCTCTGCACGAGAAACGGTACATGCATGAGCAATATCGTTCGTTACAATATTTCCTGCGTAAGGAATAACCTTGCTGAAACGCAATGAGCCATTGGTGTAAACCATCATATTCATGGTGCCTGCACCGAAATCAACTAAGCAAACACCAAGATCTTTTTCATCTTCAGTTAAAACAGAATGTGTTGCAGCAAAGCCGGAGAACACGACTTTATCAACTTGCAATCCACAACGCTCAACTGCTTTTTTCAAGTTATTTTGCCAGTCTTGGTGACACGCAATTAAGTGTACGTTTGCTTTTAAACGAACACCTTGTAAACCTAATGGATTTTTAATATTAACTTGCTTATCTACTGCGTATTCTTGTGGAATGATGTGTAATAAAGAAAGACCTTCAGGTAATTTTACTGAGCTCGCTGTATGTAAAGCATCATCAATTTCATCTTGAGTTACTTCATTTTCAGAAATAGCAACAAAGCCGCTCTCATTCAGGCTTTGAATATGTTCACCTGTAATCGCAAGAGTCACGCTCATAATTTGGCAATCAGCCATTGATTCAGCAGCCTCAATGGCACGTTGGATAGAGTTAACGACGGCATCTAAATCAGTAATACTGCCACGATCAATCCCTTTTGATGGACAACTACCGACGCCAAGTACATTTACTACGCCATCAGGAAGCACTTCCCCAACGACAGCAACAACTTTTGATGTACCAACTTCAAGACCTACAATTACTTTCGGTTCCAACTCTTTTGCCATTTTCTTATTACACCTAATGAATTATTTTTTATTTCTCTGTCAATCCAACCGCTGCTGATGCAGATGCATAGCGCAAATCCACATAATCAATTCGTTTACCTTCAGGCACTTCAATTTGTGGATAAATCGTTACAAATCGATCTAATTTTGGTTTCCAATCTCCGCGCCCAAGTTTCAATACTATATCATTATCTAGCGTAACTTGCCACGCACCACGATCATCAATTGCCACACCTTTAACCACCAAATTTTTCGCCTTAAAATCAGCAAAAATTTGATTCCAAGCCTCTAAGACCTTCAAGCTTTGATAATCCGGACCACCTAAATAAGGTAAAGCTTTTTCTTTTAGCTTATCCATCGGCAATTGGAAAACCGTTCCCTCTTTTGTGACGAACTCTGTTTTATTCCAAATGGCGACTGGCTGATATTCTGATAACCAGATACTTAAACGATTTGGCCAAATTTTACGAACTACCGCACCTTTTACCCAAGGAATCGTTTCAAGCTGCTCTTGAATTTGCTTAACGTCCTGTCCCCAGAAGCCCTTAAGTGAACCCATTTTGAGTAATACATCTTGCACATCCGGATAAGTGGTAAATTCATTTTGGCCCACTAATGCATAGGCAGTGATTTTTCTATCACCGTCTAAGCTTTCCAGCCAATTTTGCCAGTTTGAATAAACAAAATACCCTAGCCCCGCACAAAGTAACACCAAAGCAAGTTTAATCTGCAACATAAAACGGAATTTACCTTCTCCATTAGATGAGCGACCAAATTGCGTTGGCGGTGTATTTTTGCGCTTAATTACATTCATTACGCACTCAACTCCAAAATTTTCACGACGAGTTGTTCAAATGAAATACCGACTGTTGACGCAGATTTAGGGAATAAACTGTGACTTGTCATGCCAGGGTTTGTATTTACTTCGACTAAACGGAAATTACCTTGTGCATCAGTCATCACATCAATGCGGCTCCAGCCACGACAACCCACGACGTCATAAGCTCGTTTAACTAATTTCGCTAATTCTTGCTCACGCTCAGCTGAAAGACCTGCAGGGCAAAAATATTGAGTGTTATCTGAAATATATTTCGCATCGTAATCATAAAACTCACCTTCTGGCACAATGCGAACAGCCGGCAATACTTCGCCACCTAAAACAGGTACCGTTAATTCATCACCTGCTAACCATTCTTCAATCAAAATGGTGTTATCAAATTTGAGTGCGTAATCGACCGCTCTTTTTAATTCTTCGACTGCTTTTACTTTTGTTAAACCCACACTTGAACCTTCAAGAGATGGCTTAACCATCAAAGGTAAACCTAATTTTTCGACCACAGCTTGTGGGTTTAGTTCGTGAGCGTTTTCTTTGGTCACAATCTCCATATCGGCAACAGGTAAACCAAAAGCTTTCCACAACATTTTAGTACGCATTTTATCCATGGTTAATGCTGAAGCCATCACGCCACAACCAGTATAAGGTAAGCCAATTTGTTCTAATAAACCTTGCATGGTGCCATCTTCACCACCGCGGCCATGTAAAATGTTAAAGACGCGATCAAAACCATCTGCTTTTAAATTCGCGACATTATATTCTTTAGGATCGATACCGTGTGCATTATAACCTTGGCTTACTAAGGCGTTTAACACAGCGGCACCAGAATTAAGAGAGACTTCACGTTCAGCTGATGTGCCGCCTAACAACACGGCAATTTTTTCTTGTTTTAAATTCATTGTTTTATCCTGTTTTCCTTTTATTCTTCATTGAAAAGTGCGGTTATTTTTTCGATGTATTTATGCTTTCCAACGCTCTGCTAAACCACGAGAAATTTTGCTTACACTTCCCGCACCTTGGGCAAGAATTAAATCACCATCTTGAATAATTTGATCTAATACATCACCAAGTTGTTCCGTATCAGAAACTAAAATTGGATCGACTTTTCCTAGGTTACGAATAGAACGACAAAGTGCTTTACTATCTGCACCGACAATTGGCGCTTCACCTGCCGCATAGACGTCTAACATAATCAATGCATCCACTTGGGATAATACTTGCACGAATTCATCAAATAAATCGCGAGTACGTGAATAACGGTGAGGTTGGAAAATCATCACAATACGTTTATCTCCCCAGCCTTCACGTGCTGCTTTGATTGTCACGCCAACTTCTGTTGGGTGATGGCCATAATCATCCACTAAGCGTACTTTACCATTTGGACGAATAAACTCGCCTAATTGGTCGAAACGTCTGCCTGCGCCTTGGAAATCTGCAAGCGCTTCTAAAATCGCTTCATTGCCAATGCCTTCTTCTTTTGCGACTGCAAGTGCCGCGGTTGCATTTAACGCATTGTGTTTACCCGGTACATTTAATAATACATTAATACGTTCACCACTTGGACAAACTACGGTGTAATGACCTTGGAAACCGGTTTGTTCATAATCTTCGATACGATAATCAGCATGTTCACTGAAGCCATAGGTTAATACTTGGCGACCAACTTGAGGAACAAGTTCCATTAACACGGCATCATCGGCACACATCACTGCTAAACCATAGAACGGTAAGTTATGCAAGAATTTTACATAGGTGGCTTTCATTTTCTCAAAGTCACCTTCATAAGTATCCATGTGATCTGGCTCTATATTGGTCACCACAGAAACCATCGGTTGTAAATGTAAGAAAGAGGCATCGCTTTCATCCGCTTCTGCGATTAAATAACGACTTGCCCCTAAATGCGCGTTTTTACCAGCTGATTTAACTAAACCACCATTAACGAAAGTTGGATCCAGTTTCGCTTGAGTATAAATCATCGAAATCATGGCTGTTGTTGTGGTTTTACCGTGAGTTCCTGCAACCGCAATGCCATGACGGAAACGCATAATTTCCGCTAACATTTGTGCTCGCTGAATCACGGGAATACGATTTTGTTTTGCGGCGATTAATTCAGGGTTATCTTCATGGATCGCGCTTGATACCACAACCACACTCGCCCCTTGCACATTTTCAGCTTGGTGACCGATGAAAATTTTTGCGCCAGCTTGAGCAAGACGTTGAGTCACGACACCATCTGCAATATCCGAACCAGAGATATCATAACCTTCATTTAATAAAATTTCGGCAATCCCACTCATACCGGCTCCACCGATACCAATGAAATGAATTTGTTGAACCCGACGCATCTCAGGGATAATCTTTCTAATTTCGTCCGAAATATGTTTCATATTATTTCACCTTTATTTTTAACCGCACTTTTAGATTAAGGGTCTATTTACTTCCCCTTAACTTCTCTGTTCTTATTTCGCGTTCTCTACAATGACATCAGCTACACGTTTAGCCGCTAATGGTGCTGACATTTCTTTTGCCTTAATTGCCATCGCTAGCAAGGTTTCACGATCTGTTTTTTCTAAGAAATCAACTAACACATCCGCATTTAATTCATTTTGTTGAACGATTTTTGCTGCACCGACATCGGCAAGATATTTTGCATTTAAATATTGTTGTTGATCTTTATGCTGGAATGGTACGAAAATTGCTGGAGCCCCCACTGCAGCTAATTCACATACTGTTAAGGCACCAGAACGACAAATCACCACATCCGCCCAGGCATAGGCTTCTGCCATATCATCAATAAATTCTGTAATTTTGACCGAACCGGCGTGTTCACCATAAAGTGCGGTCACACTCTCAACTGAACCTTTACCCACTTGATGACGCACTTCTAGTTTATCTGCCAAACGTGCTACTACTTGTGGAATCGTTTGATTAAGTACGCGAGCACCTTGACTCCCCCCCACGACAAGCACTCTCAATTTTCCACTTCTTTCTGAAAAACGCGCTTGTGGTGATGGCATTTCAAATAAATCTTGGCGAACTGGGTTTCCTACCACTTCGGCATCTTTGAATGCAGTTGGAAAAGCTTGTAATACACGTGTCGCAATTTTTGCTAACCATTCATTGGTTAAGCCCGCTACGGCATTCTGTTCATGTAAAATAACCGGCACGCCACAAAGTTTTGCAGCGATGCCACCTGGGCCAGATACATAACCACCCATACCTAATACCGCATTAGGTTGATATTCTTTGATAATTTTACGAGCTTGCAATACCGCTCTTAAAATAGCAAAAGGGGCACCAAGTAATGCTTTAATGCCTTTACCACGTAACCCTGAAATTTGAATAAAACGAATTGGAATACCATGTTTTGGTACAAGCTGTGCTTCCATGCGATCTTTTGTGCCTAACCAGCAAATTTCCCAACCTTCTTTTTGTAAGGTTTGAGCAACCGCGATGGCGGGGAAAACATGTCCACCAGTACCACCCGCCATAACTAATAATTTTTTACTCATCAATATTCCTAATCATCTCTCAAACGCGCTTGACCACCTCGTTGTAATCTATTTTCATGGTCAATACGCAATAAAATCCCTACGGTCGCCGACATAATAATGATACTTGAACCACCGTAACTCACTAATGGGAAAGTTAAACCTTTTGTTGGTAACATCCCTAAGGCCATGCCTAGATTGACAAAACCTTGGAAGAAAATCCAGAAACTAATACCTAAAGCAAAAAAGCCACGGAAACGTTGTTCTAACATGAGTGATTCACGTCCGATTTTCATCGCTCGGAAAATCAGTAACCCTAAGAGAATCACAACCACTAAAATACCAATAAAACCGAACTCTTCACCAATAATCGCCATGATAAAGTCAGTATGTGCTTCAGGAAGATAATCGAGTTTTTGAATGGAGTTACCGAGTCCTTCCCCACTAATTTCACCACGACCAAAGGCCATCAAAGAGTTAGTCAGCTGGAATCCTGTTCCGTATGGATCTTTAAATGGCTCTAAGAAACCGGTAAAACGTTTTAAACGATAAGAGGCGGAGAGAACCAGCCATACAAAGAGAAGTATGCCTGTACCAATTAGCAAAATAAATTGCCAAAAATTCGCACCGACAATAAAAAGCATGCCAAAGGTAATAACGAAAAGTACAACGGTACTCCCTAAGTCAGGCTGAGCTAGTAAGAATATCCCTAATACGCCCATCACAATGAAAGGCTTAGCTGCACTGAATTTTTTACCACGTACTTCATCATAACGACGCGTAAAATAGCTCGCCAGGAAACAAGTTAACGCTAACTTCGCAAATTCCGCAGGCTGGAAATTTAAAATTCCTAAAGAAATCCAACGTTTAGCGCCATTAACAGAAGTCCCGATACCAAGAACCAGTATTAATAAAACAATAGCTAACAAGAAAACTTTTGCGTGCCACTTTTCCCATTGAGAAGAAGAAATTTGGAGCGTTAAATAGCAGGTTGCTAAAGAAAGCAAGACATAAACGGCATCACGTTTAGCAAAATAGAATGTATCATTAAATACACGTGCACTGTAAGGCATAGAGGCAGAAGTTACCGCTACTAAACCAATCAGCAATAGCACGACAAAAAGCCAAAACAATGCGCGATCGTAAAGTAATCCTTGCGGCGTCACTCTCGCCCATTGTTCATAATTTTGTTTAATTTTATTGATAAATTCCATTACTACCCTAATTCTTTAAGCTAATTTTGCTAAACGAGTAAACTCTTCGCCACGTTTTTCAAAAGAGGCAAATTGATCCAAACTTGCACAAGCGGGAGATAATAACACCATATCGCCTGATTTTAAATGTGGACGTAAAAATGAAATCGCTTGTTCCATGGTTTCAAACAAATGGCTTTGACTTGAAAGTGCGGCTAGTTGTTTGCCATCACGACCAAAGCAATATGTTGAAATATGAGGTTGATTGATTAAATCAGTGAGTTCAGAAAAATCAGCACCTTTGCCATCACCACCTAATAAAAGATGTAACGTACCCTCAACATATAAACCTGCTAATGCTGCAACGGTGCTACCTACATTAGTGGCTTTAGAATCATTAATCCAACGAACGCCATTCGCTTGATGTGCTAATTGGAAACGATGGTCTAAGCCTTTAAATTGACGAAGTGCGGTACGAATTGCCTCTAAACTTATGCCTACTGCTTGCGCTAATGCTGTCGCTGCTAAAATATTCATGTAATTATGACGACCAACCAAGGTTACTTCACCACAAGGTAAAATGACTTCCTCTTTTGCCATTAAGTACTGTTTACCATTTTCGGTTTTCAACCAGTAATCCGCTTGATTTTCAGCAAAAGACACTACCTTCTTAGCTTGATTTTCACCTTCGCCAAAAGTGAGTTTGTCTTCTAAATTCACTACCGCTGTTTCCGCATTATGGTAAATACGTAATTTGGCTTGGCGATAATCTTCTAAATCTACATAGCGATCCATGTGATCTTCTGTCACATTAAGCACAGTCGCTGCAGCCGCTTTCAAACTGTAAGTGGTTTCAAGTTGGAAACTGGAAAGCTCTAATACATAAAGATCGCAATCTTCATTTAATAATGACAACGCAGGGATGCCAATGTTTCCACCCATGCCCACTTTTATTCCCGCAGCTTTCGCCATTTCATAGACTAATGTTGTTACAGTGCTTTTACCGTTAGAGCCTGTAATCCCGACAATTGGCTTGGTGGCAGCTCGACAGAATAATTCAATATCCCCTATCACTTCCACACCCGCTGAAAGTGCGGTCTGAATTTCGGGTGTTTTTACTGCGAGTCCTGGGCTAATGACAATAATGTCGCTTTCAAGTAACCATTGTTGATTTAGGCTACCTGTATGTAAGGGAACATTTTTAGGTAATTTATCCGCACCTGCTGGATGTTGACGTGTATCAATCACTCGGATGTTAGCTTGTTGAGATTGAAGATATTCAACGCAAGAAAGGCCTGTTTTCCCAAGGCCTATGATGGTGATAGTTTTATTTTGATATAGAGTTGTCATGTTGTTTTTCTTCTCTCGTATTCTGGGATCACGCAGGGTGCAACAAGTGCACCCTACAAAAATTATCTTAGTTTGAGCGTTACAAGCCCCATCAACACCAACATCAAGGAAATAATCCAAAACCGAATAATCACTCGAGGTTCTGGCCAACCTTTTAATTCAAAGTGGTGATGAATTGGTGCCATTCTAAAAATACGTTGTTTTCTTAATTTGTAAGAACCCACTTGTAAAATTACAGACAAGGCTTCAACAACAAATACACCGCCCATAATCACTAATAAGAATTCTTGACGAACAAGGATGGCAACAACACCAAGTGCACCACCAAGTGCTAGAGAGCCAACATCACCCATAAAGACTTGAGCTGGATAAGTGTTAAACCATAAGAAACCTAAGCCTGCGCCTACGATTGCAGTACAGAATACCACCACTTCAGAACTATATTTGATATAAGGAATATGTAAGTATTCTGCGAAATTAACGTTACCTGTCGCCCATGCGATTAAAGCAAATGCACCTGCGACTAACGCTGTTGGCATGATAGCAAGCCCATCTAAACCGTCGGTTAAGTTTACCGCATTGCCTGTCCCCACAATTACAAAGTAAGACAACACAATATAGAATAGACCCAATTGCGGCATAATATCCTTGAAGAATGGAATCACTAAACGAGTTGCATCTGTATCATGACCCAACCAATACAACCAAATGATCGCTACTAATGCGACTACTGACATCCAGAAATATTTCCAACGCGCAATTAAACCATCGGTATTTTTACGCGTGATTTTACGGAAATCATCCACAAAGCCAATTGCACCATAGCCAAATAACACAAATAAACAAATCCAAACATAAGGATTCGTTAAGTTAGCCCATAATAACGTACTCACACCGATGGAGAATAAAATCATCACTCCGCCCATGGTTGGCGTACCTTTTTTCGCAAAGTGACTTTCAGGACCGTCATTACGCACTTCTTGGCCAAATTTTAAAATTTGAAGGCGCTTGATCACTTTCGGACCAATCCATAAAGAAATGAAAAGTGCGGTTAATAATGCCAAAATCGCACGCACAGTAATATAGGAAATGGCATTAAATGCCGTTTCATAGCGAACTAAGTATTCAGCAAGCCAAACTAACATAAGCTATCCTTTAATGAATAAATCGTCTCTTCCATTTTCATTGAGCGCGAACCTTTCGCTAATACGACGACTTTTTGGTTTTCTTGTAATTTCTGTTTAATAATATCTAACGCATAAGCTGTCAATTCAGCTTTATCTGTAAAATGTTTTCCCAAAACAGCCTCAGAAATGACCGCACTTTCTGTTCCATAAGAAAGCACTAAATCTAATTTAGCTTGTTTTGCGTGCTCGCCCACTTGTTGATGACATTTTAGGCTATCCTCGCCTAATTCTTTCATATCACCCACAAGTAGAATACGGAAAGCATCGTAACCTTTTAAAACATCAACTGCCGCTTGTAAAGAGTCCACATTTGCATTGTAAGTATCATCTAATAGCAACAGATTTTCATTCACTTGAATCGGGAATAAACGCCCTTTTACTTGAGAACGGTGTTCAAGTCCCGCTTTAACATCAGCAAGACTTGCGCCGACATTCATAGCAAGTGCGGTCGCTGCCAAGGCATTTTTTACATTATGTTCGCCTAAATAAGGTAAATTAATCTCAATGCTACCTTTTGGTGAAATTAGCGTAAACGTTGAGCCATTAGGTGAATGTTTGACATTTTCAGCTTTGTAATCGCCAGCATTAAAATATTGAATAGCATGTGAACCAATTTCTTTTTGCCACAATTCAATATAATTATGTTCGCCGTTAATAATGGCCACACCATTTGGGGTTAAACCGCGATAGATTTCACCTTTCGCACGAGCTACACCTTCAATTGAACCAAAACCTTCTAAATGTGCAGCCGCGACATTATTCACTAATGCGGCTTCAGGCTGTGCAAGATGCGTCGTGTAATCAATTTCGCCTTGATGATTTGCACCCAATTCAATAACAGCAAATTTATGTTGTTCTGTTAAGCGTAATAACGTTAATGGTACGCCAATATCATTGTTGAAATTACCATTGGTAAACAGCACTGCCTCTGCATTACCTGCAGTTTGTTGCAAAATGGATGCTGTCATCTCTTTCACCGTAGTTTTACCCGATGAACCTGTCATCGCCACGGTACGAGGATTAATTTTTTCACGTAACCATTTTGCTAATTGACCAAGGGCTAAGCGCGTATCTGCAACAACCAATTGTGGCGTGGCTATTTCGGTGTTGGCTTGTTGCACTACTAAGGCTGTCGCACCTTGCTCAACGGCTTTATCTAAGTATTGATGCGCATCAAAATGCTCTCCTTTTAACGCAAAGAAAAGCGAGTTGGCTACCGCTTTGCGCGTATCTGTATTGATATCTTCAACAACGACCTGCTCATCGCCGATAAGATCAGCATTTAAAATTTGAGCAAGCTGTTGGGTAGTTAGTTTAATCATTCTGTTTTTTTATTTTTTTGTTAAATAGGCTTCAGCCACTTCTTGATCAGAGAAATGAAGTGTTTTATCCCCAATGATCTGATAGTTTTCATGACCTTTACCGGCAATCACAATCACGTCATTTTCAACTGCATTCTCAATGGTAAATTTGATAGCTTCTTCGCGATCCGGAATCACCCCAATGTCTTCCATGCGACTAAAACCAGTAAGGATATCTGCTTCAATTTTATTTGGGTCTTCTGTACGCGGATTATCTTGGGTTACGATCACTAAATCTGCAAACTGCTCAGCCGCTTTTGCCATTAGAGGACGCTTGCCTGCATCACGATCACCGCCACAACCAAAGATACACCAAAGTTTACCTTTACAATGTTCACGCGCAGCATTTAATGCCTTTTCTAATGCGTCCGGAGTATGGGCATAATCAACGATAACTGTTGGCTTTCCTGCTTTTTTAATTAATTCCATTCTTCCATTTACTCCCTTTAACTGTGCAACAGTACGGATAAGATCATCGAAGGAATAACCTAAAGCCAATAAAACAGCCGTGGCTAACAGCAGATTACTCACGTTAAAAGCACCAATTAATGGGCTATGTAATGTTCCATTACCCCAACTTGAAGCAATATCAATTACAGCACCTTCGTGAGTAAAACGAATCTGTGTTGCATAAAGCCATTGTTTAGATATTGGATGAAAATCTGAGCGACAGCTGACAGCTATGCCATTTGGTAATTCATTTAACCAAGCTGCCCCAATTGGATCGTCAGCATTAAGAATTTGTAATTCGGGGGCTAAATCAATGAAAAAGCGTTTTTTAGCTTCTGCATACTTTTCCATTGTCTCGTGATAATCCAAATGATCACGACTTAAATTGGTAAAAATGGCGGCTTTAAATTTAAGGGCTTCAACACGGTGTTGAACTAAACCATGTGAAGATACTTCGATAGAAGCAAAATCAGCCCCTTTCTCTACAAAATCAGCGAGGTTTTCTTGGACTTCAACGGCTGAACCCGTAGTGTTTTTGGCTTCTTTGACTTGACCCAATAAACCATTGCCAATGGTGCCCATGACAGCGGCTTTATGGCCTAATAGCGTAGCCCATTGAGCTAATAATTGAGAAACCGTAGTTTTACCGTTTGTTCCAGTGACACCAACTAAAGTTAATTTTTTGGAAGGATTGTCATAAAATTGACCTGCCAATGCTGAAAGATGAGCAGATAAATGATAGTAGTGAATCACTGGTACATTATTTTGCCATTGGATGTTTAAATGCTCGTTTTCTAAATCTGTCTCTAAAACGACCGCACTTGCACCAGAAGAAATAGCTTGAGGAACAAATTGACTCGCATCAAAACGATGCCCTTTTACTGCCACAAATAGCTCTCCTTGAGTCACTTTGCGGCTATCTAACACCATCGCCTTCACATTAATGTCTGAAAGCACCGGAAGATCAAAAAGTGCGGTCAATTTTTTCATTGTTTTGCCTTTTCTTAATTCATTTTTTCAAGTTTTTGATCGCTTAAGCGAACAGTGCGTCTTGCTGTTTTTTCTGTTGGTTCTGCATCTGGCGCAATACCATTCGCACGTAATGCATAGCCCATAATGCTTGAGAAGACTGGTGCTGAAACCGCACCACCATAGTACTGCCCAGCTTTCGGATCGTTAATCAAAATAACTAATGCATAACGTGGATCGCTAATTGGTGCGATACCCGCTGTAAATGCCACATATTTATTAACATAGTGACCATTTTCAATTTTACGTGCCGTACCGGTTTTCACACCTACACGATAACCTTCAACCATCGCACGTTTATTTTTGATTGCCACTTTCTCTAACATACCCACGACGTCTTTCGTGATTTTTTCAGAGAAAACACGTTGACCAATAACTGGCGGATCAACTTTAGTGATAGAAAGTGGACGATAAATCCCGAAGCTACCTAAAGTAGCATAGGCACGCGCAATTTGTAATGGTGTTGAAGTAATACCATAACCATAAGCCACTGTTGCACGTTCGATATCTGCCCAACGTTTACGGTTTGCATTTAATACGCCACGTTGCTCACCAATTAAACCTAACTCAGTATCTTTACCTAAACCTGCATTTTGATAAGTTTCCATTAATGCTGAAGGTGGCATACGTAACGCAAGACGGCTCACACCACGGTTACTGGAGTTAATCAAAATTTCATCTAAGGTTTGTTGTGGGCGAGGTGCCACGTCGACAATTTCTTTACCACTTACGGTAAATGAACCTGTATTAATTACCTCATCACGTCTCACTGCGCCACGTTGAAGTGCGGTCAACACAACGAAAGGTTTTACGGTTGAACCAGGTTCAAATGTATCGGTAATCGCACGGTTACGTTTTAACTCGTCTTTTACATTAGCTAAGTTATTCGGATTGTAGGAAGGCGCAGTTGCCATGGCTAATACTTCACCCGTACGTACATCCACCAATACGGCTGTGCCTGATTCAGCTTTATTCTCTGTTACTGCTTTTTTGATTTCACGATACACCATAGATTGTAACTTTTCATCAATACTTAAGGTGACATCTTGTGCATCGTATTTTTTCTCATCGGCAATATGTTCAACCACATTACCACGTTTATCTTTACGAACAACACGCGCACCGTCTTTACCCACTAACATTGAGTTGAAGCTTGCCTCAACCCCCTCAATCCCTTTACCATCAATGTTGGTAAAGCCGATTAATTGGGCCGCCTCTTCTACACGAGGATAAAAACGACGTGGTTCAGTTTCTAATGAAATACCTTTAATTTTGAGATCACGGATATAATTTGCTTTGCTCGCTTCTACTTGACGCGCTAAATACAAGAAGCCTGATTTTGCATTTTTCTCAATTTTTTTCACCAACTCAGCTGGCGTCATATTTAATTCATTAGCAAGGGCTTTAATGCGTTCTTTATCATCTAATGCATTTTCTTTTAACATTAAACGTGGTTCAGCCACAATTGCACTCATCGGTACACTCACCGATAACAATTGGCCGTTACGATCTAAAATTGAACCGCGAACAGAAAGGACGTCATCTTTACGTAATGAACGTTTGTCCGCTTCACCAGAAAGGGTTTCAGAATTAACAGATTGCACATAAGCAGCACGAGCCACTAATGCGCCTAAGCCTAAGAAAATAAAACTTGTCGCAATAAGATAACGACCACGAAGAAAGCATTTCTCAAATACCATCTTCGGTTTGTTTGGTTTTACTGACGCAGGTTGAGCCAATTTTCTAATTGTTTTCTTTGGCTTTCCTGGTTTCTTAGAGGAATTAAATCTAACCATTTTATTCAAAATCCCTATTCAAAAATAACCACTTCTTGTTCACTTTGAACACGTTGCATTTTTAATGTACCGATTGCAATGGATTCAACTCTTGTATTATCACTTTCGGTTGCTTCTTGTAATTGCAAATTGCGATATTCGTTTTCAAGGGCTTGGTGTTGTAATACCAACTGTCCGTTTTCAGAAATCAAGCCTCTTGTTTGGTGGGTCATCCAAATTGTGCCCATTGCAGAAGCTAAAATTAATAAAAGTAAGACGACAATTAATTTATTAGAAGAAAAAATATCTTCAACGAGAATATGTTGTAAAGGATAACGTTCGCTATTTTCTAACATCTTATTTCACCCTTTCCGCAATACGTAATACCGCACTTCTTGAACGTGGATTCGCTGAAATTTCTGCCTCACTTGGCTGAATTGCCTTACCAATGATTTTTAATTTTTGATTACGTTGGATTTGATCTTCACGTAATGGTAAGCCTCTCGGAATATCCTCACCTTTACTTTGTTTACGCATGAAATGTTTTACCATTCTGTCTTCAAGTGAATGGAAACTAATAATCGATAAGCGCCCTTCTGGTGCCAACATATCTAATGCAGAATTCAATACACTTTCTAACTCATCTAATTCCGCATTAATATAAATTCGAATGGCTTGGAAACTACGCGTCGCTGGATGCTTATGTTTATCTTTAAACGGTACGGCTTGAGCAATTAATTCAGCGAGTTGAGAAGTACGACTTAAACATTCTGTGCCATTTTTAACCGCACTTTTGTTGAACTCTACGATGGCAGTCGCAATTCGTTTTGCAAAACGCTCTTCACCGAAGGTTTTTAACACCCAAGTTAAATCATCAACAGATACCTGTTTTAGCCACTCTGCCGCTGATAAACCTTGTGTGGTATCCATGCGCATATCTAACGGGCCATCTTTCATAAAACTGAAACCACGTTCTGCTTCATCAAGCTGTGGAGATGATACGCCTAAATCCAGCAAAATACCGTCAATTTTACCAACTAAATCGAGTTTTTGACAGATATCTGGAATGTGTGAAAAGCTATTATGTTCAATATGAAAACGAGGGTCTTGAATTTTTTCAGATTCAGCAATCGCACGAGGATCGCGATCGATAGCAATTAAACGACCATGTTCAGAAAGTTGGGAAAGAATAAGACGAGAATGACCACCACGACCAAAGGTACCATCGATATAAATTCCGTTTTCTTTCAACGCCAAACCATTCACCGCTTCGTGAAGCAAAACCGTGATATGTTCAGGTGCAGAAAAGGAATTTTGCGTAGTCATAAGTAAAAAGTAAACGTTAAATCAAAATCGATAAAGAGAAGATAGAGCGGCGCAAGCACCGCTTATCCTGCTAGTGCTGCTGTTCTATAATGACAGCATTTTTAGTTCTTCAGAAGCACCGAATTCAGCACTTGAGCCAATTTCGATATCCTCATCAATTTGTGCGTACCATTCAGTATCGCTCCAAATTTCAAATTTGTTCAACTGCCCTACCAACATTAAGCCTTTTTCTAATTTTGCGTGTTGACGTAATGGACCACTTAATAAGATACGACCTTGCGCATCCATTTCACATTCTGTGGCATAGCCGAGCATCACACGTTGTAAGCGGCGTTGATTAGGGTCAAAGTTGGAAAGTGAAAGTAGTTTTTGTTCGATTTTTTCCCATTCATCTAAAGGATAAAGTAATAAACAAGGTTGACGAATATCAACGGTACAAACCATTTGACCTTGGTTCTTTTCCATGATTTCAGCACGATAACGCGTAGGAATCGCTACACGACCCTTCGCATCTAAATTTACCGCTGCTGCACCACGAAACATTTCTCTACCTTTAAACGTCTATTTTTGTAAAAATTTGGCAGAATTTTCCACAAAATTCCACTTTTCACCACTTTGCGTAAGTTTATCGGTTGTAGCCTTAACTTGCAAGCAATTAAAACGTAAAGATTGGTAAATTTTGGCAATAAATAAACAAAAAAAACCGTTTAAGGTTTCCCTCAAACGGTTTTTCAATTTTTAACTCGATTTAATTAGTTATTGACATACGCTTCTTCGTCACGAGCACCTAATGGTTTAAGCTGGGTGAAGAATAAAACTAAGCAAAGTACTGTTAAGCCTAAGCCGATATAAACAGATAATTGATAGTCTAAACCGAAACCGATTTTGTTGTATGCAAGATAAGTAAAACATACAGTACTGATAAATGCCGCAGGGATTGTACATACCCAGTGGAATTTATTATAGCGATATAAGTACGCCGCTGCAGTCCATAACATAACCATCGCAGTGGTTTGGTTCGCCCAAGTGAAGTAACGCCATAAGATAGAGAAATCCACTTTTGATACGATATAACCAACCACAAATAATGGCACAGCAATAATTAAACGTTTAGCTAAAGTCTTTTGTTCTAAATGGAAAAATTCTGCAATAACAAGACGTGCTGCACGGAACGCTGTATCGCCTGATGTAATTGGAAGAACAACCACACCTAATACTGCAAAAATACCACCAACAAGACCTAAGAAGTGGATTGAAGAATCATAAACCACTTTAGAAGGCGAACCCGCTTTAATCGCAGCTAACAAATCTGGTAAAGAATCATAGAAACTTAAACCAACTGCACACCATACTAATGCAATCACACCTTCACCGATCATCGCACCGTAGAAAATGAAACGCCCTTCTTTTTCGTTTTCAGTACAACGTGCCATTAACGGGCTTTGTGTTGCGTGGAAGCCAGATAATGCACCACAAGAGATAGTTAAGAACAAGAGTGGCCATAATGGTAAATCTGCACGGGTTTCAAAGTTTTGGAAGAATTTCTCAAAAGACATACCGTCCACAGAACGATAGAAAGAAATTGGATCTGCTGAGCTAAGATCTGCACTTACTAAACCATATACCATACCTACAGACATAAAGAGTAATAATGCACCGAAGAATGGGTAGATACGACCGATGATTTTATCAACTGGAAGTAATGTCGCAAGAATATAGTAAATGAAGATGATACCAGTCCAAACACTGATAACTGTCGCTTTATCCATACCCCAAACGGTAATACCACCTGCTTCAGCTACTTGATGGATTTCTTCCGCATTGCTAATAGAAATGCTACCTGATGCGGCACCGAACACATCCATTGTAATCGTACCCATTAATTGAGCTGGACTTGCCACGAATACCACACCCACTAATAATAAAAGCACTACTGCTAATACGTTAATGAATGCTTTAACTGGACGACCTAAGTATTTACCTGCGAGGTTAGGCATAGATGCACCGCCATTACGCACACTTAACATTCCACAGAAATAATCGTGTACCGCACCCGCAAAGATACAACCCACCACAATCCAAAGCATTGCAACTGGTCCGTATAACGCACCAAGAATCGGACCAAAGATTGGGCCTGTACCTGCAATATTTAATAATTGAATTAACCAAATCTTAGTTTTAGACATTGGCATATAGTCAACGCCATCATTCATGGTATACGCTGGCGTTTGACGATTTGGATTGATCACAAAAATGCGCTCAATCACTCGACTATAAAAGAAATAACCTGCAAGCAATAACGCCACGCAGAAGAAAAACCACAACATAAAAAATACTCCTCAGGAATAAATGAATACCGAAATTTAGTCATATACTAGACTTCGTCGGCGATATTCTAAGTGAAAATCATCAAAATCAAAATTTTAATTTTTACATTGTTTCAATTTTGTGATCCATGTCACGTTTATCATTACGTTTTTTTCACTTACAATAGGGATATAAATTAAAATAACTAATAAAGGATCATCAATGGCTCTCACCCGCTGCCCTGAATGTCGTAAAAAAATCAGCGAATCTGCTCAATTTTGTCCAAATTGTGGTTTTTCTTTTAAAGAAGAAGATCTTGAAATTTACAAACAAAAACTCGAAGAACGACGCCAGCATAATGCCGAAATTAATCGAAAAAGCACTAAACTTCACCTTATTTGGTTGGCTATTTTTACTATCGTTATCTTATTGGCAAGTTGGCTAACTGGAGAATAAAAAGTGCGGTCAAAAAACAATGAGAATTTTGACCGCACTTTATCTTTATTGCTTAGCTACAGATTAATCTTTTATTTGATCTAACAATACGCTCACTACTTCCGGTACGCCCTTCCCCGCTTTCTCTTTTATTGCGATGACGTGCTTACGAACAAATCCTGTATTGGGATTTGGATCGATCAAGTAAACTGGCGCTTTGCTTGGCGCTTCATTAACCAAACCATTAGCTGGATACACTTGCAAAGAAGTACCAATCACTAACACAACATCCGCTTGAACTACAATATCAATTGCTTGCTCTAACATCGGCACCATTTCACCGAAAAAAACAATATATGGACGCATTGGATGCCCATTTGGATCTTTATCTTCCAATTTCTGATCGCCAAAACAATCTACAATATAGCTTTCATCAAAACTACTGCGTGCTTTGTTTAGTTCACCATGTAAGTGTAAAACATTTGAACTTCCTGCTCGTTCATGTAAATCATCCACATTTTGCGTGATAATTCTCACATCATAGGCTTTTTCTAATTCAACTAAGGCGATATGTGCAGCATTTGGCTTAGCTGCAGCCGCATTTTTTCGTCGTTGGTTATAGAAATCTAATACTTTTGCACGATTCTTTTGCAAGGCTTCAGGCGTGCAAACTTCTTCGACTTTATGACCTGCCCACAAACCATCTTCCGCTCTAAATGTGGGAATACCACTTTCGGCACTAATTCCTGCGCCTGTTAATACGACACAAATAGGTTTCATAATATCCTCCTCAGTACTTTATATTATAAGTCTGAAAAACGGATTCACTTCGAATTTATAATAAAAAATCGGGCAATTTTTAAACTGCCCGATTTGTTTCTATTTTTGACCGCACTTTATGCTTTGGCGGTATCAATACGTTCGAATGACAACACTTTATTTTCTAACTGACGAAGTAATAAAGTGGCAATGCCGGTAATGATGAGATAAATTCCACCTGCAATACCGTAGATAGTGAGTGCATCATATTCTGTGCCGTAAAGTTGGCGTGCATATCCCATGATATCCATGATCGTGATGGTAGAAGCTAATGCTGTACCCTTAAATACCAAGATAATTTCATTGGTATAAGAAGGAAGCGCACGTTTTAATGCATAAGGAATTAGGATTTTTAACGTCTGCATACGACTTAACCCTAATGCCGCACAGCTTTCCCATTGACCTTTAGAGATCGCTTTGACTGCGCCATGGAATAATTGGGTTGAATAAGCGGCACTATTCAAGGCTAAAGCTAATGCTGCACAGAACCATGCGTTGGAGAATAATCCCCATAATGGACTTTCCACCAACCATTGGAATTGACCAGGGCCAGCATAAATTAAGAAAAATTGCACTAAAAGCGGGGTCCCTGTAAATAAAACAAGGAATAAATTGACCGCACTTTTCACCAATTTATTGCCAATAGAAAGCAAGAAGGTTAGTCCCAATGCTAAGAAAAAGGCAATAAACAAAGATACGACTGTAAGCAACAGGCTAGTCGGAATGCCTTGAGCAATCACTGCTAAATACTCTTGAAACATTATTCGACTCCCCGTTCAAATCGAGTGAAACGTAATTCTAATTTGCGAATACCCGCTTGGCTGATCAACGTAATCACTAAATAAATCAACGCAGCAATACCATACCAAGTAAAAGGTTCATGAGTATTTGTATTGATGTACCCAGCCTGACGCATTAAATCATCAACACCAATTAATGACACCAATGCCGTATCTTTTAATAACACGAGCCATTGATTGCTTAAGCCCGGTAAAGCGTGTCGCCATACTTGCGGCATAATCAAATGAATGAAAGTATAAGGTCGGCTTAATCCTAACGCTGCACCTGATTCCCACTGCCCTTTTGGAATAGCTTGGATCGCACCACGTAAGGTTTGTGAAGCATAAGAGGCAAAAATCAAAGACAATGCAAATACTCCACAACCAAAGGCGCTGAATTCAATATACTCCCCCGTCAGCATTTCTACTACTTGGGTTGAACCAAAATAAATCAGTAGAACCACTAAAATTTCCGGTAAACCACGCAATAAAGCGATCACAACAGAAGCGGGTTTCGCAATAAAGACATATTTATTCGCTTCTAAAGCCGTAAAAATAATACTGAGCAATAAACCGACAATTAACGAGCAAATAGCAAGCCCTAAGGTCATTAGGGCTGCATGTCCAATTAATGTAAGATAATCATAAAACATAGATTATTTTGTCATCCATTTGTCATAGATTTTTTGGTATTCACCATTTGCTTTCACGGTTTCTAAACCTTTATTTAAGCTTTCTAGCAATTCTTTGCTTGATTTATTCACCGCAATACCTAAACCATTACCGAAATATTTTTTGTTAGTCACTTTCTCACCAACAAATTGAATTTCAGGCTCTTTAGAAATCATATCAGACAATACGGCAGTATCACCGAAGATGATATCAATACGACCATTTTTTAAGTCTAAGATCGCATCTTGTAAGCTTGCATAAGATTTTGCATTATATTGCTTGGTTTCTGCTGCGGTATATTGTTGGAATGTTGTTCCGTTTTGAACACCAATTGTTTTTGCTGAAGCTAAATCTGCTTTGCCTTTTAAAGCGACATAACTTGCTGTGCTGTCATAATACGCATTAGAAAATGAAACTTGTTTTGCACGCGCTTCAGTAATATCCATTGCAGAAATCGCTGCATCAAAACGTTTTGCTTTCAAGCTTGGAATTAATGCATCAAAAGATTGGCTTTTGAAATGACAAGTCGCTTGAATTTCTTTACAAATTGCATTCGCTACATCCACATCAAAACCGATAATTTCACCTTTTTCATTTGTTGTTTCAAATGGCGGGTAGCTCGGCTCCATCGCGAAAGTGATTTCTTGTGCATTTGCAGCAAAAGCTGAGCCCATTAACATTGCGCTTAAAAGTAATTTTTTCATGTCGTGTTTCCTTATTCTGAGTGTGAAAGATATTGTTTAAATTGTTCGGTTTTTGGATTATCAAAGCAATCTGCACTGCCCATTTCAATAATCTTACCTTGTTCCATATAGACGACCTTGGTCGCCACTTTTTGTGCCACGTTCACTTCGTGGGTCACAATCACCTGAGTAATACCTGTTTGTTGAAGTTCTTTAATAATATCAACGACTTGAGCTGTAATTTCAGGGTCCAGTGCTGCCGTTGGTTCATCAAACAACAACACTTGTGGTTTCATCATTAATGCTCGAGCAATTGCAACACGTTGTTGCTGACCGCCTGATAAGTGAAGAGGAAAACGATCGGCATGCTCTTCCAAACGTAAACGTTTTAAAAGTTCTAATGCATCTTTTTTCGCTTCTTCTTCGCTAATGCCTAATACTTTTTGGGGCGCTTCAATTAGGTTTTCAATCACCGTTAAATGCGGCCAAAGATTGTATTGTTGAAATACCATGCCCACATCTTGACGAAGTTGACGAATGGCTTTCGGATTATTATTCGCTTGAGACAAATCAAAATGATTATTCGCAATATGCAATTCGCCAGAGGTCGGCACTTCTAATAAATTTAATGTACGGATTAACGTACTTTTTCCTGCGCCACTTGGTCCAAGTAACACCACGGTATCGCCTTCTTGTGCATCAAGATTGATATCAAACAATGCCTGTGATGAACCATAAAAGAAATTCAAATTTTTAACACTAATCGCCATACTAAGTTTACTGCTATCCTCTCTTGATTTCTAAGAATGAATAAATATTACTTTTTAGTGATTAATTATGCAAGTATTTTTGTAAAAAAATCCCAAAAAACTTTTTGGGATCTTTAAATCATTGAATTTTAAACCGCACTTATCGCGAATTAGGCCTCTTTCGCCATCTCAAATTCAACTAACATCATCAAAATATGAATCACTTTGATGTGGATTTCTTGAATACGATCTGCATAACCGAAGTGTGGCACACGAATTTCAACATCCGCTAAGCCTGCCATTTTACCGCCATCTTTACCAGTCATCGCAATCACTTTCATGCCTTTTGCTTTCGCGGCTTCAATCGCATTTAAGATATTTTTAGAATTCCCAGAGGTCGATAATCCAAATAAAACATCACCTTCTTTACCCACTGCTTCAACAAAGCGAGAGAATACATATTCATAACCAAAGTCATTACTTACACAGCTTAAATGACTCACATCTGAAATTGCAATCGCAGGATAACCTGGACGATTTTCACGATAACGACCAGTGAGTTCTTCTGCAAAGTGCATGGCATCACAGTGGGAACCACCATTACCGCAAGATAATACTTTACCGCCATTTTTAAAGCTTTCGGCTAACAATTTAGCTGCTTTTTCAATGAGTTTGATGTTGTTATCATCTGAAACAAACTTATTTAATACATCTTGAGCTTCCACAAGCTCAGCTTTAATTTGATCAAAATACATTTTATTCTCCTTAAAAATTAAATTCGAAATAGCGTTGGCATTGTATAGCGTTCATTTCAAATAATCTAGCGCCCTTTTTCAGCTTACGTCTCATTATTTTGCGATATCTATCGCAAATCCAGCTAAAAACACTTCAAAAAATGACCGCACTTTTTAAACTCAATAAATTTAAAAAGGAGAGATTATGCGAGCGATTTACTTTTTACTTTACCTTCTATTCAGCCAAATAACCTGGGCGAACGAGCGTGATTTAATGCTATTAAGCACTTATGAAAACCAAGATGTTCAAGGTTGGGTGATGTCTGAAAAATTGGATGGGGTACGAGGTTATTGGGACGGCAAAACATTATTAAGTCGTCAAGGGCTACCCTTGCCTGCGCCGACCTATTTTACCGCTCAATTTCCACCTTTTGCCATTGATGGCGAACTTTTTAGTGAACGTAATCAATTTGAAGAAATTGCTTCTATCACGAAATCCTTTAAAGGTGATAATTGGGCAAAATTAACACTTTATGTTTTTGATGTGCCTAATGCATCAGGCAACCTTTTTGAACGTCTCAAAACTTTAGAAGATTATTTGAAAGATCACCCTACGCCTTATATTAAGGTTATTCCGCAAATTCCGATACGAAATAAAACACATTTATTCGAGTATTTGCATGAAATTGAAGGGAAAAAAGGTGAAGGGATTGTATTACGTAATCCTCATGCGCCTTACGAAAGAAAACGCAGTACACAAATTTTAAAGTTAAAAAGCACTTATGATGAAGAATGTACCGTGATAGCACATCACAAAGGGAAAGGACAATTTGAGAATATACTCGGATCGCTTACCTGTGAAAATCATCGTGGAAAATTCAAAATCGGTTCAGGATTTAATCTGAGTGAGCGCGAAAATCCACCGTCTATTGGTAGCACGATTACCTACAAACATCGTGGATTAACTAATTCTGGAAAACCTCGTTTTGCCACTTATTGGCGAGAGAAAAAATAAGAGCGGTCAAAAACATCACTATTTTTGACCGCTCCTTATATTTAATAACTCAATTATAGGTGTTGATTAATAAACGCCGCTAATTGATTTTTTGGTAACGCACCGACTTGTGTTGCAACAAGTTGGCCATTTTTGAAAAGTAGTAAAGTTGGGATACTACGTACACCAAATTGACCTGCAACTAATTGGTTGTCATCTACGTTGATTTTAACGATTTTTGCTTTACCTGCAAATTCAGGTGCGATTTCATCTAAAATTGGCGCAATCATTTTGCAAGGGCCACACCATGGCGCCCAGAAATCCACTAATACTGGGATATCAGATTGCACAACAGTAGTCTCAAAATCTGCATCATTAATATGTAATACTTCGCTCATTTTTGTTTCCTTATTTAATAAGGTGCTAACGAATTAACACCTAACGTTAATTAATGTTGTGCATAATAACACAAGGTATATTGGATTGCACAGATTAGTCCAATTGATAAAAACTAATTATTTTAGTTGTGCAAACGCCTGTAATAAATCGGCTTTGATGTCTTCTACATCTTCTAAGCCAACAGAAAAACGCAATAATGTGTTTGTAATACCACGAGCAACACGTTCCGCTTCTGGAATATCCATGTGGGTTTGAGTTGCAGGATAGGTAATAAAACTTTCTGTACCGCCTAAGCTTTCCGCAAAGGTAATCAATTTTATTGATTTTAAGAACGTATTTACCCAATTTTCATCTTTCAAACGGAAAGATAGCATTCCACCTTTGTTTGGATATAACACACTATCAATTTGTGGCTGTTCGCGTAAGAATTCCGCAATCGCCTTCGCATTATCTTGATGGCGTTTCATACGTAATGAAAGGGTTTTCATTCCACGCACGGTTAACCAAGAATCGAATGGCGAAAGTACTGCACCTGCACCATTTTGAATATAGGCAATACGATCACAAAGTTCTTGTCCTTTTGCAATAATCAAGCCCACCAAACTATCATTATGACCCGCAATATATTTTGTACCGCTATGAATGACAATATCCGCGCCTAAATCTAATGGACGAGATAGCACAGGAGTTAAGAAAGTATTGTCTACAATCATTAACAAGTTGTGTTTTTTCGCTAATTTTGAAATTTCTACCACATCACACTCTTCCATTAATGGATTAGATGGAGTTTCAATAAAAATTGCTTTTGTATTCGGTGTAATCGCAGCTTCAATTTCAGCTAAAGAAGCGGTATTCACATAAACGGGTTTCACGCTGTTGTTATTTTTATAGGCAAAATCCAATAAACGGTAAGTCCCACCATATACATCACTTGACACAATCCATTCATCAGGGCCTTTAAATAGGTTCATCAGCACTTGAATTGCCGCCATGCCGGAGGAAAAGGCAAAACCACGATCACCATTTTCTAATTTTGCTACGGTATCTTCCAAAACACTACGCGTTGGGTTTTTCGTACGCGTATAATCAAACCCGGTGCTTTCACCAATCCCGTGGTGGCCATAAGCCGTTGAAAGATAAATTGGCGTAGAAACCGCACCAGTGCGCTCATCACTGCGATTTCCCGCTTGGGCTAATAATGTATCGATAGAATATTGTTGTGTCATAATTTACCTCTAAAACATGCAAAAATTTGACCGCGCTTTTCTTGATTTAATGGCGAACAAAACGCTCCAATTTTGTCACAAACCCAATCACGATAAAAGTCGAAATTGAAAACTAAGCTAAAATTATATTCTTGTGTCAAATTTTGCTGTAATTTCAACCGAAACGAAGATTTTTTCAACATTTGAATTTTTTTTTCATATCTTCGATTGACAGAGTTTAAAATTTCCGTAAAATTCACCGCACTAACAGCGTATGCGGGAATAGCTCAGTTGGTAGAGCACGACCTTGCCAAGGTCGGGGTCGCGAGTTCGAGCCTCGTTTCCCGCTCCAAACTAACGGCGTGTTAGCAAAGCGGTTATGCACTGGATTGCAAATCCATGTAGCTCGGTTCGACTCCGGGACACGCCTCCATAACCACGCAGTTAGTTAATCACTCAATGCCCGAGTGGTGGAATCGGTAGACACAAGGGATTTAAAATCCCTCGCCTTTCGAGGCGTGCCAGTTCAAGTCTGGCTTCGGGCACCATCTAATTCCAAACCAATAATCAGTACCTAGTCCAATACTTAACTTTAATTTTTAATTATCGTTAGGTGAGGAATTATGGACTTCTCTTCTATTTCTAAAAAACCTTATATTATTACTGTCGCTTGTACTAAAGGCGGTTCTGCAAAAAGTACAAATGCTGCCAATATTGGGGCGTTCTGCGCTGACCACGGTTTAAGAACTCTTCTTATTGATACTGATACTCAACCAACCTTAAGCTCTTATTATGCTTTAACTGAAGAAGCTCCCGGTGGTATTTATGAGTTTTTAACCCGTCGTGATATTGAACCTTCCCATATCATTTCAAAAACATCCATTCCTAATTTGGATTTAATTCAATCAAATGACCCATCAAACAATGTAAGTCAAACTCTACGTAATGCCCCTGATGGTGCAATTCGATTTAGTCACTTAATTAAAAACATTGATAATTATGATGTTATTGTGGTTGATACTCGAGGTACTAGAGACATTACTGTCGATATGTCTGTCTTAGCAGCTGACATCCTATTCTGCCCTATTCTTCCACACATTCTTTCTGCGAAAGAATTTATCCGTGGAACTATCGGAATGTATCAAGATTTAGAAACCTTTGAATCATTTGGTTTCAAATTACCACCTCTCAAAGCTATCGCAAATTGCGTTGATAATACTAATGACGTGAAATTTGTACTCAATCAATTGCATGTCCTATTTGAAACCAATTTTGATGAAAGCAAAACCTTCCTTGATTTTTCAATCCCTGCGCATGTGGCATATAGAGAAGCTGCAACTTATTCATTGCCAGTTTATCGCCATAGCCAAGCTGAATATCCTGTTATCAAAGAACTGTGTTGCTTGTTACTCCCTCAATTCAAAACACTTTTTGATAAACCAATGAAAAAGGAAGGCTAATATGACTGATAAACTTATTGCTTCTATTGAAGCGGAAAGTGCGGTCATTGGTGCTCTCATTATTGATAATGACAAATTTGATGAGATCGCAACTTTACTGCGCTCTGATGATTTTTATGTCTCAGCTCATAAAGCATTGTTTGAAGGTGTTAGCCATCTATTAACACAAGGAAAACCCGCTGATATTTTAACTTTGGAGCAGTATTTCAAAGATAAAAAACTGATTGATCAGATAGGGGGATTAGCATACTTAGCTGACATTATTCACAATACCCCTTCTGCATCTAATATCACTGCGTATGCTGAGATTATTTCTCGTTATAGCAAACAACGTCGTTTTTTGACTCTGGGCCAGTTTATTGTAACTGAAATGCAATCTTCAAAAGATGAGATTGAATTAACTTCTTTTGAGGAAAGTGTTGATAAGCAATATACCAATATTGTCATCGAACAAGAGACGGATGGTGTTGCTGATCTTAATGCAAGTTTCGAGCGAATCCTTTCTCGCATGGAAACGTCCTCTATTAATGCCGATCCAGTTAGTGGAACACCAACAGGCATTATTGAATTAGATAGAGCAACAACAGGCGGTCAACCAGGAGAACTTATCATTATTGCAGCTCGTCCAGCAATGGGTAAAACAACCTTTGCACAAACGATTGCCGCAAGTACGTTAGATAAATTTCCTGACAACCCTATCCAATTTTACAGCCAAGAAATGCCAGCTGATCAACTGTTAGAGCGTTTTATGGCAATGCGCTCTCGCGTCAGCTTGCAATCTATTCGTCAAGCGACTGAGCTTGAAGAGGAAGAATGGACTAGCCTTGCTAATGCAATGGGGACAATTAAAAAAGACTGGAAAGGTCGTTTGTTAATTGATGATGAAGCTTCTTTAACACCTCATCGTTTACGCGCCAAAGTACGTAAAAATACTCGTCTATACGGCAAACCTAAAGCGATTTTCATTGATTATATCCAACTAATGAGAACCGGAAGTAAAACTGAAAATCGCAATTTAGAACTTGCCGAAATATCCAATGATTTAAAGAAATTAGCCAAAGAAACTGGATGCCCAATTTATGCATTATCTCAACTAAACCGAGGTTTAGAAAATCGAGCTAATAAGCGTCCAATCAATGCCGACTTACGTGACTCCGGTTCTCTTGAACAAGATGCTGATGTCATCATTCATCTTTATAGAGATGAAATCTATAACCCTGACACAGAAGATAAAGGCATTGCGGAAATCATCATTGGTAAACAGCGTAATGGCCCGTTAGCCACAGTAAAAACACTGTTTCAAGGTCAATACAGCATTTTTGAGAATTTAACGACACAGGATAGATATTATGAATAATCCATTTATTGCTAAAAATAAAAAACAACAAAGTCAATTAGACGCGATTGCGAAAGGATTAAATGTTCAACCTATTAATAATCAGTCTGCTGCTTATCAAACAACAACAGCAACACATTATCCTGCGCAATCTAAATACATTACCGTTACGTTAGATAAATTACGCCCTTATGAACACAACCCTCGTAAGACACGCAATCCTAACTTTGAAATGATTAAAGAGTCAATTCGTCGTCGTGGTCTTGATCACAAACCCAATATCACTCAACGACCTGGTGAACCTTTCTATATCATTGCTGACGGTGGGAATACTCGTATTCAAGCATTAAAAGAACTATTTACAGAGACTCAAGATCAACGTTTTTGGTCTATTGAATGCTTATATAAACCTTGGAAAGGTGAAAGTGCTGATAGCGTAGAAGCGGAATTAGATTTGCTTATTGGTCATTTAATTGAAAATGATACCCGTGCAGACTTAACCTTTATTGAGAAAGCCTTAGGTATTCAGCAAGCCAAAGAATACTACGAGAAAAAGTTAGGAAAATCCCTTTCTGCTCGTGAGCTTTCAAGTGAGTTAGAAAAAGACGGGTATATCATTCAATTTTCAATGATTGCGAAGATGGGACGTTGCATTGAGTATCTTTATCCTTATATCCCGGATGTACTTTTTAACGGTTTAGGTAATGCGCCAATTGATAAATTGCTTGCGATTCGTAATAACGCCTTAGCCATTTGGCAAAATTATCAATTTGAATTAGATGTATCCTTTGATGAAATTTGGGGAAATAGCTTATCTCGTTGTAACGATGATCAGCCATTCCACATTAAAACCTTCCAAGATCACCTTATTGATGAAATGTCATCTATGTTAGGTGACCGTGTGAGTTATGAAGTGCTTTATCTTGAAATTGATCTCGATGAGCAAAAATTCAAGAAAATGGCGCAAAAACAACACGAAATACAACAAAGCGTACAAGAAAGCATTCAAGATGTTCAAACGTTTAATACGCCACAGCCACAAGAAACCGTATTAGATACATTATCTCAACCTAGCGTAGTCACTACTCCCAAAATGACTACTACTGAAAAAAAATCAATACCTGCGCCAGGATTAAAGCAAGCAAGTGTTGAAATTTCTCCTTCATTTGAGGATGAAGCAGATAATAAAACAGAGGATGAAGAGTTTGATGAAACTAATGCTAATTCAGAAGGGCTTTCTTTTGATTTTGCTAAAAATTTAACTCAACAATTTGGCATTACTCCTGGCATGAGCATTCAGGAGCAACGCCAACAACGTGCAGAAGAAAATGGATTAGGCTTTGCTTGCGTAGGCCGTCAACCAGTTGATGATATTTGGAAAATTTATCCTGGTCGTCAGCATAAAGTAGAAGCTTATTCACTAGCACTCGACATTGCGGAAAGTGTTGGATTAACTGACTACATTGAACATGTAGTAAAAGAGCCTGTTGATTACACTTACCGCGTAAAACCATTAGATAAAGATGTGAGCGGTGTAGCACAGATGTGTTATGACTTCTTAAATTTATTACAAACAGATGTGCACCCACAGACATCTTTCACCTTATTACCGGAATATTTACTCAATACTCAAGAAATTGATGATACCACGCTAGTTAAATTATTCCGTTTAATTCGCCTCGTTCGCTATATTCGTTCAGAAGGAGATGCATAATGAGCATGTTCAGCAATTTAAACCAAGTGGTATTGAATGAGATTTTGGTTAATTTACAAGAAGGCAATATCAATGTTTGCCGGAACTATGGTTTCTCAAAACAAGAATTGCAAGAAATTGAAAAACTCAGCACAGAGGAAGTTTATGAACTGGCTAACACCAAAGCTCCCTTTGCCAAAGTTGAAATTAATCACGATGCATTTTGGCGATTAGTGGCTCGAGTACGCATGTCGTCACAAGAACGTCGCCTTATTGATCGCGCATTAATGTTAGGTGCATCCATCCAAATGCTCAATTCCTACTTCGGCTTAACCACTTCAAAAGTATCTGCTCGTCGTAGCCTACTTGGAAAACAAGAACCAATGGGACGTAAGCCAGCTGCAACCGAAGAGGAAGAAAAATTAATTTGGGACTTATGGCAAGAGCATAAAGGTGATGTTCAAACAATTGAATCAACAGAAGGACTAGAGCTGTTAATTTTAATTGCGGAAGAAACCGGTATTAATTTAACTGAAATTTGGAAACTTGTTAGCCGCTGGAATGCAGCTTAAAAAACATAACGCCCAACCTAGTGCGTTACGTTAAGTTGGGCGTTATTCATATCGTTAGTAAGGAACTTGGGAAAGTTCATTGGCTATTGTAAAGATGTTTAAGCACATTGCAACAATAAAAATGAAATATTCTCAGAGAGAATTAAATTATGGAAACAAAATTACAAGAGCATGGGTTGCTCTTTTTTGGCAACCAGCATGAAACAGTTCCAACCCGTTTGCTATTTGATCCTTATTTAACATCAAGAGCAAAATTGGCATGGCAACTTATAAAATACAAAGCAAGAGAATTTCAATCAGGCATGTTCCCATCATACGAAGTGCTTGCAAAATTACTTTCAGATAAACCTTATGATGAAGCAGAACTCTCGCGTAAGCTAGTTAGCCAAACGTTGTTATTACTTAGATTAACTCGTTGGCTAACACTTTGTGAAACTGTACGTAATGAGCAAGGTCAAGTATTGGGTAATTTTTACATCCTTCATGATGAACCTATGCCAATCATTGATACGATTCAATTAAACCATGATTACATCGCACTCCTTGAAAAATCCATTCAGCATCGAGATAACTTTGTGCGAGGTGTAGCAAACCATATTGTAGAAAACCTGCTCTCGGATAATACTCAGTGGCATTATATTTCTCACATTGACTGGATGCGAGCTCGCCTTCAAGACTATCAAAAACGTCCAAAAATGGATATTTCAGAGCAAGAAGAATCAACATTTATTCAAGAAAACTTACTAAGTTCCAATAAGGAACTCAGTGAAAAAACAGGGGAACTCAGTAAAAATCACCTTAGTTCCAAAATGGAACTCACTAAAATCAAGCAGAGTTCCAAAAGGGAACTCAGTACCCAAAATGATGATAAGTCATTGATTTCAGGCTTAGTTCCAAAAGGGAACTCAGGTTTTTCACAGTACAGTACAAGTACTAGTATTTATATAAATACGTACTGTACTGGTAATGCGGATGAAATTGACTGGCCGACTAATATTCAGTTTTCATCATTGGAAAAAACAGCAATTATGCAAGCAATGCGTGGACTTGATTTAGGAATCTGTAAAGCGATTTTATTTGAGCTTGAACAGCGTGTGATAAAAGGTGAAGTGAAAAAACCACAAGGCTATGTAGTGACATTAATCCAACGTGCACACCGTGGTGAATTTAAACCATATTTGTATGAACAATTTTTGGCTACACAAGCGCAATCATTATCATCAAAAAATCGGTTATCACAACATGATGAAACTAGCTTAGTTAATAATGTGAAAGCCGATAGCGCAATAAAACCAATGCGAGTGCAATCTGAAGAAGAGCGAAAAGCGAGAGCTGATCGCATTCGACAATTTAAGGCTTCAATTTGCAATTAAATTAGCTATACAAAAAGTGGACAGTGTAGAAGGGTTCTACAAAGTACAAAATTCAACCACTGTGCTAGGGTTGCACAGTGAACAAAATTTAACCAGTGTGCGGGGACTGCACAGTGAACAAAATTTAACCACTGTGCTAGGGTTGCACAGTGAACAAAATTTAACCAGTGTAAAGGGACTTTACAAAGTACAAATTTTAACCAAATAATAAAGGTGACATAACATGACAACAACATACAATCAACAGCTTGGGCCGTTACGTAGTGAAATTACATTTACGCTTCATACTCAGTATGCAACACGTCTTTGGAATGGTCGTGACTTAGTTAAAAATGAAGCAGGTGAAGTCGTTACATCATCAATTCTCAGTATTCCTAATGCTCTATCTCTATTGAGCCAAATTCAGCAAGCAGCCGAACAAGATGATCCTTATGCTGATGATTATCTACTTCGTTTTGAACAAAAAGTCTTAGGGTTTAGAAAAGAGATGCAAGATATGACCTGGAGAATGGTTAATCTCTACAGTGAGAAAATCCCTGAAAACTTTCAAATTGAGCGTTGCGCCAATATTGCTCCGATTCAATACCCTATTTTTGTGAATACTCAGCTGGGTTATCAATTATTGTATCTTTTGGCTGATTTTGATTCGTTAGCTCGTACAGTGATGACCGCTTCACATATTGCATTACTTACAAAAGATGATGCGTATGATTGGTTAGAATCCGGTGCTAAATTAATTCGTCGTGCATTTGGTGTGCTTGAGAATTACCGAAATTCCGGTATTACACGCCAAGATGCGCTTGAAAATAACGCTCGCTATCAAGCTGCTGTAAAACGTATGAAATATACCTTAACGCCTGACGTGCTTTCCGGTACAACACGTGCAACATTTGCTCCAACAATTAAAAAATCATCACTTGCTGAATCAGATGATAATGGCTCTGTTGAAGTCCAAATTACAGCAAATAAAACTGAATAATGGAGATTGGGATTATGGATAACGTGCTCATTCCTTCTGATATGTATAAACAATTAGGACGCACAACCCCACTTAATGACTCGCTGAAACAGTTATTCAGTGAGTTAGACTCAGTGCAACAGTATGAATTACTAGCTGAATCCCTTACTACAGTCCGTGAAGCTTTAATGTTGCAGCAGAATGAAATGTTGCAGAACGTTCGTAAAAGTGAACTTAGTGTATTACCTATTCACATGATCCGAGATAAAGCTTCATCATCCGGTGGGACGTTTTTACGCTGGCGCAGTTTTCAAGCCTCTAAGACTGGTGATGCTGTGTTAAATCCGGTATTTAATAATCCTCAGTTATCTTCAGACTTACGACAAAAACTTGTCTCAGCTGAGAAAGAACGCATTTTGATTAATCTGCAGGTCTCCGTACTAAATTTTATGATGAGACAGGTATCAAGTGCGGTAGATAAAATTAAAGAGATAGAAGATCATTTATAACATTCACATTTGTGAACGTTGGATCTTCTAGTTTGTAATCGGCTAATTTATATAGTTTGTGATCGGCTCACTAAAAGGCCTTTTAAAGGTAAGGGGACAAGCCCCTTACCTTAACGAAAAAAAGCCTTTGCCTTTCGTGGTTGTGTTAAAAAATCTCTGTGTTTTTTACTGAATTTACCCTTAAGGATTAGATGTAAAAAATGCACAATCTTGACAGTTAATTTTGTGATTTAGGAGAAATCAATATGGCTGGAATTAATAAAGTAATTATCGTGGGACATTTAGGTAATGATCCTGAAATGCGAAGCATGCCGAATGGTGAAGCAGTTGCAAATATCAGTGTAGCAACTAGCGAAGCTTGGACGGATAAAAACACCGGTGAACGTCGTGAAGTGACTGAATGGCATCGAATCGTTTTTTATCGCAAATTAGCTGAAATTTGCGGCCAATATCTCAAGAAAGGAGCGCAAGTTTATATTGAAGGACGCTTGCGTACTCGTAAATGGCAAGATCAAAACGGGCAAGATCGTTATACCACGGAAATCCAAGGTGATGTAATGCAAATGTTAGGTACTCGCCCTCAAAGTGCAGATGGTGCAAATAATTCTCAGCCAATGCCACAACAAGATGCATCGGCAAATGCTTTTGATGATTCAATACCATTCTGAACTCAATATAATTAAGGTTAATCGTGATGAAAAAAATAATTTTTGTTTTATCTGCCGTCGCTGCTTTAAGTGGTTGTGCTGAATTAAACTCATTGAATGATGCGGTTGGTAATGTTGCAGGTCAGCTCAGCAGTGTTCTTGGCGGGGGGAATAGTTCCTCTAGTTCTTCCGGTGTGGCTTACACTCAAAGTTCTCGTTCTCATCGCTATAACGTAGAGGATTCAATTACATCATCTAAAAATATTGACTCTCTTTACGTAAAAATTAAACGTAATTTAAAATTCAAAACACGGGAGGAAGCATTAAGTGGATTATCCGGGTATGAGCGTCAACGTTACGAATCGCTTTTAGATGAAGAAGGACATGCTCATGAAGCGACTCCTGGGGTCTATTATCACATGGCAAATAGCTATGTTGGCGGTCGAAAAATTGACATAACGCTTGCAAAAGAGGATGGCAAGGTTAGAATTTCCTGGATTGCATCCTCAAATGAATCTGATTTTGCTCAATTTGTTAAATCAGAAGTGATAAAAGCAATTAAATAATACGACAACATAAACATAGTGTAGGTAATCAATACCTCATTCTCCTTTGCCCCAACCTTAGTGGGGCTTTTTTTATTTCAGTTATTTTTAAATTTCGATACCGATAATAATGATTATTTTGTATGATAGATAACGAAACAAATTTGTTTTTTGAGATCCATCCAAACTTTTCCTTTTCCTCATATTGTTTAATATCTCAAACGTTTACCCCTTGGCTACAAGGGGTATTTTTCTCCTGTAATTGCAAAAAATAAATTAAGTGGCTCAAAATGAAGTGAAGATAATGGGCTTGCATACTTTGACAGAATTTTAGCTTTCTCTTTATGGTTTCTAACCAAAATAGGAAACTCCTTTACACCATTTGCAAGCAACCAAAGCGTTCTTGTCATACCATCATTAAGACTACAGCTTATTTCTCCATCTTTAATATGAACATTTACATCTGCAAGTGGAACTGGAAAATCCATACTTTTAGCAAATCCGTTTTCAGCATGATGAAACTTATAATCTTTTCTCCATGTTGACTCATCGCCCGCACATGTATTTTTATCTACCTCATACGGTGATCGCTGCCATAAAGAAAGAAACTTTTGAGCATCTACGATGACAATCATGTTCTCTTGATTAGCCATATTTTCAATATGCTGTGGATAACGCATATACACGACTTTCTGCTCTCTCGTTTTCATTCTAAAAATAATATATCTATCTCGACCTGAATATCTAAGCGTATCAACCATCACTCCAATTGATGAAGGGGTCAGTTTTATCATGATTTACTCCTCAGTTTAAAAAGAATTCCTAATTGTGGTTTATCTTATTACATCGAAAATATCTCTCAAATATCAATGAGAGAAAACATCATGAAATTATTTTTATGTGAAAAACCATCACAAGGCAATGATATTGCAAAAGTATTAGGTGCGACAAAGCGTGGTGAGGGTTGTTTATCAACACCTGACGGTCAGCTTACAGTTACCTGGGGAATTGGTCATCTAGTAGAGCAATTTAATCCTGAAGAATATGATCCTGCCTTTAAAAAGTGGGCATTTGAGACCTTGCCAATTATCCCGGGTAAATGGGGGCTTTCACCTAAAAAAGAAACAAAAAAACAGTTCAATGTCGTCATGAAACTTATCAAACAAGCTAAACTTGTTGTCATTGCAACCGATATTGATAGAGAGGGCGAAACTATAGCAAGAGAATTGCTGGATTTGGCAGGATTTCGAGGGCAAATAAAACGCCTTTGGTTGTCTGCACTAGATGATACCAGTATTCGCAAAGCCTTGGGCGCACTTAAAAATAATGAGGAGACACTACCTCTTTACTATGCGGGACTTGCACGTAGTCGAGCTGATTGGCTTATTGGTATGAATTTCTCTCGTCTCTATACCTTATTAGCGCAACAACAAGGGTATCAAGGGAAACCTTTAAGTGTTGGTCGGGTACAAACTCCAACATTAAGCTTGGTTGTTAATCGTGACCGTGAGATAAAAAACTTCATTCCTAAGCAACATTTTGCTTTGCAAGTAATGCTTTCTGATGGAAATCAGCATTTTGCTACGCAATACGTTATTCCGGAGCAATATTGCGATCCTGATGGACTTTGTTTGTCTGCCCAAGTTATACAAGCAGCAAATCAGCAAATTCGTCAATTGGGCCAAGCGAAAGTGGAATCAGTTGAAACTAAACGTGAAAGACAAAATGCCCCACTTTGCTTTGCATTAAGTGACTTACAATCAGAAGCTAACCGCCTTTATGGACTGGGTGCGCAAAGAGTATTGGATATAGCTCAATCACTTTATGAGACTCACAAAGCGACAACCTATCCTAGAACAGATTGTGGTTATTTACCGGAGTCTCAGTTTGCAGAAGTGCCTCAAATTATCCAATGTTTGTTGCAATCCGATAATCGATTACAACCCCTTGCAGGTATGTTAAACCTTAATCAAAAATCACGAGTTTGGAATGATAAAAAAATTACTGCTCACCATGGCATTATTCCGACTATGATTAAAGCAGATATTAGCAAAATGTCTGATGAAGAATTAAAGCTCTATGATCTCATACGTCGTCGTTATTTAGCTCAATTCTTACCTGTTTCTGAAACAGATAAGACACAAATTATTTTGAAGTGCGGTCAACATATATTAAGTGCACGTGGGAATGTGCTTATTGCTCCAGGTTGGAAAATTCTATTTGGCAAATCACTTGATGAAGATGATGACGCACCTCAAGCTTTGCCGACGTTAAAGCAAGGACAAATCTGTCAGATTTCTGATTCAGAAATAAAAACCTTACAAACATCACCACCTAATCACTTCACGGAAGGCACATTGCTCACCGCAATGAAAAATGCAGCTCGCTTTGTAACTGATGAGCGTTTAAAACAACGCTTACGAGAAACTGAAGGACTTGGTACAGAAGCCACTCGGGCGGGAACGATTCAAGGTTTGATTGATAAAGGTTTCTTGAAAAAGAAAGGTAAATCACTATTAGCGACAGATGAAGCAATGACACTAATTGATAATTTACCTCAGATGTTAAAAGATCCTGGTTTAACCGCACTTTGGGAGCAAGCGCTCAATCAAATTGCTGAAAGAACGCTTTCGCTAGAAGTGTTTATGCAAAAACAAGAAGTCTTTGTGCGGCATTTGATGGCTGATTGCCTTAAAAAGGGAATAAGTTTGGGGAATATTGAAATTCGTAAATGCCCTAAGTGCGGTGCACCAATGATTAAAAGAAATGGTAAAAATGGGGCTTTTTTTGGGTGTTCTGCTTATCCAAATTGCCAACATATTGAAAATATTGATAGCAAGAAGAATACTAAAAGTACAAAAAATTTAAAGAAAAAGTCGAGTAAAAGTGTGAGTGAGCAAATTTCATCTTTACGAAGCTTATTGAACTAGGATTTAAGCGCCTGTGAATGGCGAGTCCTCAAAAATAGTGCTATACTAAAGCCTTCGTAAGACCGTTCGTGAATTGTCGGTTATCAATTCACACTAGCCAAAAATGATTCCAGCACGCTGAAAGGAATTTCTCACATTGATTAACGCTCCTTGTGAGGTGTGCCACCTAGTTAATCAGAGTAATGATGGAGTAACGCCCCAATTTACTCTCGACTTTTCAAATCGCTGGCCATTGCGGATTTTTAAAGTGTATTGCAAAGTGCATTTTGAAAATTCGCAATGGCTTGCTACTTTCTCCTTACCGGAGCCCACCGGTGAAACAATGGGTGCCCTTTGTGTCAATTTGATGCCACAGATATAACCGATTGATGGCCACAAAGTAATCGGATAAGGCGAGCCGTAAAAATCCGTATATGGTAACGAACGTATCAGTATTTTTATGAATCAAATTAGTTTGGCCTACTTAATTTTTATTTAATCAATCTATAGTCAAAACTATAAGGTCATTCAGGAAACTGGGTGACCTTTTCTTTTGGCTAAAATATCTCCAAATAGAATTTTTAATTTTTTATACATTTAAAGTTTGCTTTAGATTTTAATAACAACAGTTTTTAAGGTGCTGTGAAAACAGCCTTTAAGAAGTTGCACGATTCTTGAGAAGCAACGCCTTGCCTTAGCGCAAGTAGAATCATAGCCAAAATTTTTTCCAGCACACTGAAAGGAGAATCTACGAATAATTCGTAGGTGTGCCACCTTAAACTACCCTTAACCTAAAATAAGATTACTTATTCTAGTTTAATCACAATTTAACCCTTGGCGGGAAACATTTTTCCCGTGTTGGGTAAGGATGTTTCTCCGCTTTTTTACTACTTAGGAGAAACATTATGTCTACTCAAAACGCACAACCAAAATATTTCAATCTTCATACTTCTGGCATTGGTTATTTAAGCGATATTCGCGAAATCAAGCCGAAAAAAGGAGATGCATTTTGGGCTTGTCGAATTGCTGCTCTTACAGGTTCTTCCGATTCTCCGGAATATCGTTTTTTTGATATGAACGTATCCGGTGAAGAAACTGTAAATTTAATCAAACGCTGTCAAGAAGCTGTTGAAGCTAAGAAAAAAGTCTTAGTTTCCTTTGTAATGAGTGATTTGTGGTATGACACATTCACTTATTCAAAAGACAGTGAATATCACAAAAAAGGTGATACTGGCGTGTCGATTAAAGGACGACTCTACCGTATTAACTTTATTAAAGTTGATGGTGAGTTGAAATATCAAGCAAAACGCCAAGATGAGCAAGGGAATGACTAACCTATAAACTGATGAAAGCCAACAACAAGATTTGTTGGCTTTTTCTTTACCCTGAAGGGGAAACTCCCCTTATGGGTGGTTTCTCCTTTTTTATTTCTATTTGAGGAGAAACCTATGAATACTTACGCTAAATTGTGCCCTAATGTTTTTGTTGCTAAATGTCCTGATACTCACCAAAAAGGTGACGTTATCATCTTAACCAGTAAATACGGTAAAGAGACTGAAGTGGAGATTCATAATCTCGTAAAAACCTCTGAGGATGCGTATTTTTATTCCTTCACCCGTTGTGATGGAGTGAATAGTCAAGTTCGTGCAGAACAAAAAGCTGAGCGTTATCAAAACGCGGCGAGTAATGCATTAAAACGCAGTGAGCAATATTGTGAAGCTGCTAATGAAGGTCGTGAATTTCTTCGCTTGGGTGAACCGATTAAAATCGGTCATCATAGCGAAAAACGTCATAGAGCCTTGATTGAACGTAATGCAAGACGCATGGATAAGTCTGTTGAAGAAATGCGTAAAGCAGAAAGTTATGACGGTAAAATCGCTTATTGGGAACAGATGGCAGGGAAAATTGATTTATCCATGCCGGAAAGTCTTGAGTTCTTTAAGTTTGAATTGGAAAAAGCCAAAGAAAAACACCAAGAGCTTAAAGATAAACCTGAATTGCGAACACATGCTTTTTCTCTCACTTATGCTAAAAAAGCAGTCAATGAGCTTGAGAAAAAAGTAAAATTAGCCGAATTACTTTGGGCGTAATGCAAGTCAGACTTTTTAAATAAAGTGGACTCTATTAAAACTATGTACCATTAAAGTGTGTGTTAATTTGACCGCACTTTCACCCATAGGGGATATATCCCTTATGGGCGATATTCCCTATTTAAGAAGGAATATCGAATGTTTGAATTAAACGAGCAACAACAAGCTATTTTAGAACAGGCACAGGTTATTTTAACTAAAGTGATGGAAAAAAAGCCCTTTTACCAAGGTGCACAGGAATTTACTGAGCCATCCATAGCTAAACTCTATTTTCAAACCATTATAGGTAATGAAGAAAGAGAAAATTTCGTGGTACTTTTCTTGGATAGAATCCACAGATTGATTAAATCTGAGGTGATGTTTCAAGGATCTGTTTCAGAAACTTCTGTGTCGATTCGGGAGATTATTCGACAAGCATTAAAGCTAAATGCATCAGCAATTATCATTGGGCACAATCATCCAACTGGAAATGTTGAGCCTAGTGATGCTGATAAATATATAACCAAGAGATTAAAGGAAGCTTGTGAATTAATGGACATTAAATTACTTGATCACTTTATCGTTTCTGGTTCTGCGTCTTTTTGCTTTACTGATAATCATCTTATTTAGCTAACAACCTTTCACCCATTGGGGGATAACACCCTCAATGGCAGTGTTATCCCCTTTACTTTTTACATTTTAAAAATTTAGGAGAAACACTTATGTGTAAGGAAAATCGTATTTTAGAACTTGGAAAAATCTTCGTCTCTCGTCGTATCTTAGCGGAATTAACTACCGAAAAGATCAATGAGGTCATCTCGTGGCATCAAAATGGCTGCATTATCATGCTGGGGAATAAAGATTGGATTGAAAAACCGCCACATCCGCTTTCAGAAATTGTTATGAATTTCTATCAAGCAGATAATGGTAAAGACACCATTCAACTCTCTACTTCAGTAGATGATGACGGGAATCGAACAACTAAGATTTCTTTTTCTGATGAAAGTGAAGATGAGCAAAGAGGACACTTTGATTGGGATATATATCAATCAAAAAGAACACCACTTAAGTTAGGGGATGTTTCGTGTACTATCTGCGCTAAACAGTTATTGGGAATGCCAACCATTCATCGCTTAATTGAAAAACAATTAGGTTATGATTGGGGTGCTACCAGCGTTGAAGATTGGATTGAAAACGATCATGCCGTAGAGAAGGATAAACGCATTGTAAGCCAGCATTTTGTTGATGGAGAAAGTGTTTTTATCATCACTGAAGCAGATCGTAGTTCTACAACGATTATGCTCGGATATGAATATTAATCTATTTACCTTGAAAGCCTATCTACTTTATGTAGATAGGCTTTTCCTTTTTAGGATATGATAAATAAAACTCTTTTTAATAGTATAACGATGCCTTATTTAACCTCTTCTCAAACTGAATGCCTAAAATGGTTAGCTCTTATCACGATGATTATCGATCACATTGGTGTGGCTTTTTCAAATGCTTACCCTGCTCTATCCTGGTGCCGGGTGATTGGTCGATTTTCCTACGTGGCGTTTGGATTTATCATCGCGCTTAATTTATCTCGAGATAACGTGAACTTTAAAAGCTATTTCACTTGGATGATAGCAACCGCATTTTTATCTGAAATCAGTTTTACGCTTTTCGAGCCTAATTATGACCGTTTAAATGTCCTATTTCAGTTTTTGTCTGTAATCGGGGTAATATGGGTATATAAAAACCGTCAAGACTTAAATAGCTGGGTCATGTTTTTTGGATTGGGCTTTTTTATTATTCTTTCCGCACTCTCTGATTATGGTTTACCTGGGCTTTTATATTGCATTGGTTGTTACCTATTTTTGCAAACAAAAGATACTCAATTTCGTCTTATTACGATGCTAACCTGTGTATTGCTCGCACTTTTCGTCAATCACAGTTTTATTGATAATTTCGGGGAAACTATTGTTGAAACAATCAGTGTTGTAACTGTTGTGGTCGGTACAATGATATTTATTCTTCACCCTAAAGGCCTTCGTCAATGTAATATCTCAATCTCTCGAATGCCTAAGCTTTTCTTTTATCTTTTTTACCCAGTGCACTTAACAATTATTGTTGGCGTTAAATATATTTTTCTCAGCTAATTTTTCTATCTTTACTTCAAGAAGAATAAATTATTCAAATTCAGGTGAGAGTTATCCATATTAAGGCATTATTTAAATACCTTAATTGGAGCCTCATCATGAAAAAAATTCTATTAACCACTTTTGCATTGGTTGTGCTTTCAGGTTGTGCACATAAACAACAAACAGCCGATGAGCAACAAGCACTAGAAAATCCAAATATTCAACAAGGTCAGCATCAAGTTTTACAACCGGAAGATCGAATTGTTCGTCCGGATATTTACACAGACTATCAGCCTGAGCGTACAGAAGTGTTACGTGAAGGTCGATACACTTTAATTAATTTCTCTCCGGAAGAAGGTCAAAAATACCTTCTTGACCAAAGTGTCACTGTCAACATGTTAGGTAAAAAGAAACGAGCCTTAACGGCAACCGTTGAGCAGGGATTACGCACGACGTTAAAAGATACAGGCCTTTCACTTTGTCATGGCTTTGGTCAGAATGAACCAACACTTTCTACGCTTTATTCCCGTCCATTACCAAAAGTACATTATCAATTTGGCCCGATGGCTTTACGTGATGCCCTTCAAATGTTAGCAGGGCCAGCTTATGAAATTACTATCAATGACGTTTCTCGTACCGTTTGTTTTAAATTACGCCCAGCTGTACCGGAACGTGCTACAGGGGAAAAGCCGAAAGTAGAAACCACAACAACGACAACAACTACAACAGAAATCATCGAGGAATAAGCAATGAATCATGTCAAAAAAATATCCTATGTGGCGATGATATTAGGGATGTTTTCTACTGCTGTATTTGCTGATGTCACAGCAGCGAATACGCTGGCTACTCAATCGTTAAATCAGCAAAACTTGGTGACAAATAAATTAAATCAACAAGAGTTATTAGCTAAGTCTCAGGAGTGGGGTTTAACTGAGCAAGAATGGCAGCGCTATCAAGAGCTTAATCAAGGTGCTCGTGGTATATGGTCGCCAGGTCTTGACCCTTTAACCTCGCTTGGTGTGGAGTCTCGAAATGAGCAGGATAGAGAGCGTTATGCTCGACTACTAGCAAAAAAAATGCACGACCGCATGGAGCGAGAGCTGCAGTTCCAACGCACTTATGATCGCGTATTTGCTGAAATGTATCCAAATGAGCAACCATTTAAGGTTGAACCTCATATTTCAGAGCGGTTTGGACGGGTGATTTATTTTACTCGCCTAGAAAATTGTGACAAATGTGAAGCGAATGCTGATCGTGTATTGCAATATGTGAATGATAAAACGCCTATAGATATTTATTTTGTTGGCGTGAAGAATAATGAGCAAATCTATAATTGGGCGAAAAAACATAACATCGACCCAAATAAAGTGAATAGAAAATTAATTACCCTTAATCATGATAATGGAGCCTGGTTACAGTATGCAGATGGCAAAATGCCTGCTGCATTCCAAATTCAGCAGGATGGGCAATGGCAACAAATCGTCTATTAAAAATCGTATTTAGCTTAATCGGTCTTGGCGTTGCGACTCACTCCGTTGCATTTAATGGCTTTGGAACTGATATTGATGGCTATATTAAAAATGCATCTAATCGCTACCAGGTCGATGAAGCTATGCTACGTGGGTTAGTAAAAATTGAAGATGGGTGGTATGGCAATATTTCCCCGACTGGTGCAACTGGTGTGGGGCAATTTACCCAGGGCACCTGGAATTGGCTTGCAACAACTGATGAGGGGCGAGCCTTAGGTATGACTCAAATCACTCGTTACAATCGTGATACACCTTTCGACCCTCGAAAAAACAATCGACTTAACACTCTAGCAACCGCACTTTTAGCCAGATGGCATATTAATCAGTTTTTTGAGCGAGGGATAAAACCGTCACATGAAAATTTATATCTTGCTCACAATATTGGTATAGATGGGTTACATCGAGCGCTACAAGGTAGATCAACTCGTGAGGATATTCTTAACATGAAACGCAATGGAATGAAAAAAGGAATGTCTGTGCAAGGCTTTCTTGTCTATCAAAGTGAGCGTTTTAATATCAGTAAACAAATAGCTAACTTCCAGCGCCCTTCAGCATCAGCACGTTATCAAATTGAGAATAAACCATTACCAACTCATTTACATTGGGTTTCTCCAACAGAAACCGCTATGCGTTGGGTTGAACCAGCGTCAAATCAAACAAATCAACAAGCTATTCGTTGGCAAAATCCAACCAATTAATACGAGAACAGAATTATGCAGTATAAATCCTTTTTCCTCTCTTTGGTCTGCTTAGGAGCAGTAGTTCAGGCGCAAGCTGAATTAAAAGTTATTGGTGATTTTGGCGGGGAAAGTGCAGTCCGTTTTTATGAAGCATTACAACCGGACGAATCAATGGTTCAAGCTTACCCTAACAGTGTTCCTTCAACATTAACCGAAGCGGATATTTTGCCTGTAGCCTCACATAGAATGACACCGGGCCAAATACAACCAGTCAGAATGAATCTTCCTGGAATGTTGCCTATTTTTCTTATTGGAACAGATAACTTATCTAAAAATTGGCTACACGCTAATTATAATTACCTTAAAAAAATTGGTGCAATGGGACTTGTGGTAAGTGTTAAAACAACAAACGAATTAAGCGAGTTACGCCAATTAGCACCTGATTTAACCTTAATGCCAACGCCAGGGGATGACTTAGCTTCAAGATTGAATCTTGCTCACTACCCTGCTTTATTGACTTCAGAAGGATTGTCGCAATGAGTCAAAAACATGTATTAGAAGGTTTACTTAGACCGCCTGTTGAATTTTTTCCAGCTGCCGTCCATGGTACTTGTGCTTTTGTTTGTTGCGGTGCGCCTTGGTCGCTCGCATTAAATCCTCTTATTGGATATGGATTAGGGGCCGCTTTCGCAGGTATGGGGGTTATGCGTTTTCGTCAAGGCATGGAAATTGTACGCTATCACCGAAATTTACGCAGACTCCCTCACTATGCTTTGACCAGTCGTCAAATTCCAGTAAGTAAAAAAGCCTTGTTCTTAGGACGAGGCTTTGAATGGGAGCCAAAGCATACGCAACGTCTTTATGACTGTTTCTCTGCAAATGGGCAAATTTATTGGAAAAATGGGAAGTGGTTTAAAGCCGCTCGTGATTATGAAAAAGTGCATGATAATTGGTTATCTAGACTCACTTCAATGGACTCTCCATTAAATCCAGTCAGACCGCTACCGCCAGTTGGCGGCATTCCGGTGATGCATGGTGTGGAGCCGAATGAACGCGATATTATGCTTCCGTTAGGCGACCGTGGCGGTCATACCTTAGTATTTGGTACAACTGGCGTAGGGAAAACGCGTTTTGCTGAAGTGCTTGTTACACAAGATATACATCGAGGTAAAACACCTGAAGAGCGTGAAGTGGTTGTCTTTTTCGATCCGAAAGGCGACCCGGACATGTTAAAACGAATGTATGCCGAAGCGAAACGTGCGGGGCGTGAAAATGAATTTTATGTATTCCATTTAGGACATCCTGAAATATCTGCTCGTTATAACCCCGTTGGTCGCTTTGGTCGAATTTCTGAAGTGGCAGGACGTATTTCCGGGCAATTAAGTGGAGCTGGAAATAGTGCAGCATTTAAAGAGTTTGCGTGGCGTTTTGTGAATATTGTCTCCCGTGCATTGGTTGAAATGGGAAAACGCCCGGACTATGTGCAAATCTCGCGTTTTGTACAAAATATTGATGCACTTTTCTTAGACTACGCAAAACTTCATTTCGATGCCGTCGATAAGAAAATATGGCCAACTTTGGCTTCGGTTGCGGCTAACTTAGATGTAAAAAATTTACCGTTCTCGATGAAAGATAGACCGCTTATTGCTGTTATTAACCAATATATTTTAGAGAATAAGATTTTTGACCCGGTACTTGAGGGATTATCAAGTGCGGTACGTTACGATAAAACCTATTTTGATAAAATTGTGGCATCGCTTTTACCGTTACTTGAAAAACTCACAACAGGTAAAACTGCAGAGCTTCTCTCGCCTGATTACACTGATATTCATGATGAGCGCCCTATCTTTGATTGGGAATCTATTATTCGGAAAAGAGGGATTGTTTACGTTGGATTAGATGCATTATCCGATGCGACCGTAGCTGCAGCTGTGGGTAATAGTATGTTTGCTGATTTGGTATCAATGGCTGGTCATATTTATAAATTTGGCGTAGATGAGGGGTTGCCAGATGCATTTAAAACTAAAAGCAAACCGCCTAAAATCAACCTTCATTGCGATGAGTTCAATGAATTGATGGGGGATGAATTTATCCCGCTGATCAATAAAGGTCGTGGTGCGGGAATGCAGGTAACAGCCTATACTCAAACACTTTCAGATATTGAAGCTCGTATTGGAAGTAAGGCAAAAACGGGACAAACAACAGGTAACTTCAATACACTTTTAATGTTCCGGGTAAAAGAGCCGGCCACTGCAGAGTTTTTAACGCGTCAGCTCAACGATGTCACAATTTATCAAAGCATGGTGACATCAAGTACGACGGATAACAGCAATCCGGATGATGGCAAGGCGTTTACGTCTAATACTGGTGAACGTATTTCTGAAAAAATGGTGCCAATGTTATCGCCAGCACATATTACAAATCTACCAAAAGGTCAGGCATTTGCCCTTCTTGAGGGAAGTACGCTTTATAAATTAAGAATGCCTTTACCTGCGGTTGATAAAGATGATGTGATGCCGGAATCGCTTCAAGAATTGACGGCTTATATGCGCAAAAACTACCATATTTCTCCAAATTGGTGGCAATCTGCATTTTCTGATTATGCGCCAAGTCAAGATATAGCAACCGCTTTTCAGTCAATGTCATTAAATCGAGCGCCTTCACACGCAGGAGAAGAAATGCTTTTCGGGGATGTTGAAACTCCAGTTGCTGAAGATATGGAAGATGAAGATATTGATCAGAATGATGATACAGATGAGGATGATTTTGATGACACAGATAATTAATCAGCCGGATATGAACTTGCTTGATATTCCGGATATGAGCGTAGATTTCAATTCAGTCACTAGCTGTTCTTGTGGGCTGGAAAACGCTGATGAATTACTTAATTACTTTTTACCTTATTTGGAAGATTGGAATAATCAGCGTTATACCACACATGAATTTGCGAAAAAGTATGCAAATAAAGGCATCTCACTTTGGACGGCTAATGATGTAAAAAAATCTGAAAATGGCATCCAGGCAATTCAAATTTTTTTAGACGGTGAAGTAAAAGGTTATCTTTTCTTTCACTGTAAATTATCTCCAGCGGGAACATTACAGTAATGGCAGAACAACAAGTCAAAAAAAAGAAAAAGGGTCTTTTTTACTACATTAATGCGGTATTAGCCGCCTTATTGGGTTCCCTGATTTTGAGTATTATTCTTGAATGGTTAGGTATTGCATTTTTATGGCCTGAAGAAGGTCATTTACACAGTCAAAAAATGATGCTAACTGAGCTTGGATGGCTTTCTGATAGTCTAACGAGAGGTCTTTTCTATCATTCTCCAAAAGAGCTGGCTGAAGGTCTTATTTTGTCATTACATGAATGGCTTTTTGTGAAAACAGGTGTAAAAGATTGGTTAGCCAACCCTCGTGAGCATAGTGGCGTAGGTTTGTGGGTGTATCATTATGGGCGAGCTTATATTGAGTCAGTGATTTATGTTTTTATCACCTTTGTTATTCGACTTGTAGTGATTGTTTTTACTTCCCCACTCTTTTTGTTAGCCGCATTTGCGGGCTTTACTGAAGGGTTAATGATGCGTGACCGTCGCAAATTTGGTGCGGGCAGAGAATCTAGTTTTCTTTATCATCATGCACGTCGATTAATTGGCCCGATTATGTTGTCGGCATGGGTATTGTATCTTTCTATCCCAATTTCTATTTACCCGAATATAATTTTGGTGCCAGCTGCATTTCTATTTGGACTATCCATCTGTGTAACGGCAGCGAGCTTTAAAAAATACCTTTAATATTCCTCTATGTTGTCATTATGGGTGCTTATTTTTCCAAGAATAAGCGCCCTTTTTTATCACTAAAAACTGTTTTGAATTTAAAAAGAGTTTCTCATTAAATTTCCCTCTCTTCTTTGGCACTCTTTGCTTGGAATCTGTTTCAAGTAAGGAGTTCTCCGTGACTAAAAATATTTTCAGTTTATCTCTAGCAATAGGGTTATTGTTTGGCGCTATAAGTGCTCAAGCAACAGAGCAAGAGCATTTAGCGCAAGCAATTAAACAGTTGGATGCAGCAAAACTCTCATTACAGAGAGCAGCTGCAAGTGCAAAGGTTTCTGCGAAAAGTCGAGAATATTTTGATTACGCTTCAGCACATCAAGATATTGCTACGGTACAGGCAGGGATTAAACAATATATTAACCCTTCCCGGGCTATTCCTAGAAATCCTAAAGCTATTCGTAACTTAAAAGAAGATTATCTCAATCTTCGGAGTCAATAGCAGATGAGTAACGCTAATTTCCCTTCTGTTTCACCGTTAGACAGCTTTTATGCTGTAAGTGGTTTAGATCCGCTAAAACTGAAAATCATGTTGGCCATTATTTTGATTGCCGTATTACTACTTGCGTATATGTGGTCAACTAATCATGGCTACAAAGGCATGGTGAATGATGGTGACATTTGGTCATTCTTTAAACTGATTCTATGGGGCGCAGCATTAATTATATGTGTTGTCAGCTTTTTTATTTAATAAACCATAAGGACATCTCATGAAGTTGATTAAATCCTTCTTTCAGAATGTTTCAAGTCGTTTTCTTGCGGTAGTAACTTTACTTTGGTTATCCGTTGAAAATGCATTTGCTACAGGCGGTGGTAATGGTATCAATGCCTCTAAAATCCCTGATTTTAAAATCCCAGGCGTAGATAGCAATACCAAAGACCCGATGGAAATTATCTATCTTGTTGCTAAATCATTGGCAACCCTGTTTGCAATTTTATTTGCAGCATGGTCAATCATGACAGTGGTTAAAGCATTAATTAAAACCTATAACGCAGCGACTGACGAAAATGACAAAAAAGGATGGGGCCCATTTATTATCGCTCTTATTCTTGGTTTCATTTTAATTTTCTTCAGCCTCTGGTTGGTGAAATTGGCTATCGGTCTGTTTTAATTATCTCTGTGAGGTCAAGATGTCAAGTGATAAAGAGCAAACGATCCCCTTTCTTCCTACTCGATTAAATCGTGAATCGAGTGTGTATGGCGGGTTATCTGTAAGTGAATTTATGTTGGCTGCAGCAATGGGATTTATCTTAGGTGCAGTGCTTGGCCTCCTTTGTTGTTTTGCCTTAGGCTTTGATTTTTGGTTGTTAATTCCGTCTCTCGCCATGTTGTTTTGCATTCTTTCTGTGGTGATTGGCAAAGTGATTATTGCGCGCCTTAAACGAGGTAAGCCGGAAGCCTACTTGAATCGAATGATTGAGGTTAAATTAGATGGAATATTAGGGGGGAATCGCTTTATCTCCCGTCAAGGCACTTGGTCTATTCGCCGAGTTAAAAAATAAGAGAGTTTATTATGAAAGACTTAAAAGGGATTGTTCATCAAAAAAATCGCGAAATCATGACCGGGCGAATTGCTATCGGTGCATTGCTTGTGATTTGTTTGGTGCTATGTGCCATTATTTTTACCGCGCCAAGTCGGTTAATGATTTATAACCCACCGGATTTACGTGCGGGAAGTCAACGCCCTTGGTGGGAAGTGCCAAAATCAACCGTTTATGCCTTTGCTTATCAAACCTTCCAGCAGTTAAACCGCTGGATGGAGAATGGCGAGGAAGAATACAAATTAAATATTGAAAGAAATAAAGCCTTTATTACGCCAAGTTGCCAAGAATTTTTGAAGAAAGACTACTATGACCGTTTATCTAACGGTGAATTACGGGAACGTGCACGTGGTGTTTATGAAATTGTGGGACGTGGATTTAAAGATAATAGTGTGATTGTTCATAGCCCCGATAGCTGGACGGTTAATCTTGATTTAAGTGTAGATGAGTATTTCAAAGATGAACCAGTAAAACGTGTTTTAACCCGCTTCCCGGTCAATATCGTGCGCATGGAAACAGATTTACAGAACAATCCTTGGGGATTGGGATTTAACTGCTACAGCTCAATTCCATTACGTTTAGAAGCAAAAGAATTTAGAGAAGGGGATAACCAATAATGAAAAAACTCACTTTGTTACTGAGCGCGGCTTTTATCTTTTCACCAATGACGGCATCTGCCGATGTGTTAATGAAATGGGCGCGCAAACCGTTACCTATTGACTTACAAATCGAAAAAGAACGTATTCTATTCGTAGATAAAAATGTAAAAGTAGGTTATCCACCTGAATTAGATAGCAAGCTTCGCATTCAATCAACTGGCGGTGCGGTTTATTTAAAAGCAACTGCAGATTTCCCCAAAACACGCTTACAGCTTATGGATGTTGCAACCGGAGAAATAATCTTACTTGATGTGCAAGCGAAGCATTCTGTTGCCAATGCAAGTGAGCCAATTCGTTTTGTTTATGAAAATAAAGTTGAAAAACAAACAACTGCTTATGGCCAAGATGCAAATGCATATAACGAACCAATACCAAATGCGCGTCCGGCACTCCCCGCTCCAGCTGCATTAACACGTTATGCCGCACAAATGTTTTATGCGCCTTTACGTTCAGTTGAGCCTTTGGAAGGTGTGCGCCAAGTTTCACATCGCCTTCCTACACCGCTTAAAACGCTCTTACCTGCATTGCCTGTGCGAGCTACTCCATTACTCAGCTGGCAACTTGATGGATATGTTGTCACTGCGATTCGCTTGCAAAACCAGGGGCAATCTCGCATTGATTTAGATCCTCGAGAATTGCAAGGACGATTTTATGCAGCAACATTTCAGCATAATTGGCTTGGGGGGCATGGTACACCTGAAGATACCACAACGTTATATCTTGTGACAGAAGGTTCACCTAATCATTCTGTTATCCCTCAGTCAAATTCATATAAACCGAAAAAATTGAAAAAAGTCACCACAACAGTGACAACTCAAACGAAATAAGGAGAGAACAATGCAAATGAAAGCAAATAAAGCGTTCTATGTTATTGGTGGGATTACCGCGCTTGTCGTGACGCTGATGGCTGGATTTCTTTTCTCCGGTAGTAGCTCAACAACTACAGCAGAAACCAAAAAAGAAGATGCTTTAGATCTCTCTCTCAAAGATTTATCACCGGAAGAGCTACGCTCAATGGGGCTTGAGGGTGATACATCTAAAGATACGGTGAGAACACTTATTGGTAAAGTGAAGGAAAATAACAAACGCTTTGATGAAGTGATTTTACAAAATGACCGCTTGGTAAAAGAGAATGAGCAGTTAAAAAATCAAGCAAATAATACGGATTATCAAATTCAACAGGCGGTACAAGCAGAAACAGGGGCGTTAATTAATGAGATTAATGCGTTAAAAGATCAGGTTGTACAAGCTGGTAATCAAGTTGTAGGGAATGGAAATGCCCAGGCAAATCCCAATGCTCCTCTACCAATAAACGGAGCAACAACTGGCCCTCAGGTTGAAACTCGAGGGGGAATTAATTGGGTGAACCCTAGTGATATGCCAACTACAGACAGCCAAGGGAATGCTCTACAAGGTATTGGTGTAAATGGTGCAGGAATCGGTTTTCCCAAAACCTTCGATAACAATGTGAATGACATCCGAAAATCTAATGATGGATTGCAATCTAGTACAGGTAATAATGCAATATTTAATACCGCTACACCATTTTTCACAATTGCAGCTAACTCTACTTTAACTAATTCTGTTGCTATGACTGCGCTTGTTGGGCGTGTGCCGATTGATAATAATGTGACCGAGCCTTATCCGTTTAAATTGCTTATTGGTCGAGATAACTTAATTGCAAATGGTATTGAACTGCCGGATATTGAAGGCGCAATTGTCTCTGGAACAGCAAGCGGTGACTGGACGCTATCTTGTGTTCGTGGTGATGTGAAAAGCTTAACTTTTGTGTTTAGCGATGGGCGCATTGTTTCAACGGATGATTCTAACAATAAAATTGGCTGGTTATCTGATCCGCACGGTGTGCCTTGCATTCCTGGAGAACGCAGAACGAATGCTCCGGAATATCTAACAACCAACTTTTTCTTAACGGGGGCTTCCGCAGCTGCACAAGGCTTATCATCATCTCAATCAACAACAGTGGTTGATGGCGGTGCAGTAATTGGTGCGGTAACGGGTAATAACGGTAAGTATATTCTTGGTCAAGCGTTAGGTGGCGGTTTGAGAGAAACTGCAGACTGGTTCCGCCAGCGTTATGGCCAAATGTTTGATGCGGTATATGTTCCACCGGGTAAAGAAGTGGCTGTACACATCGAAAAACAAATTGATATTGATTATGACCGCATGTCTAGAAAAGTGAAATACGGACAAGCCTCAAGACAATCTAACTTGGATTAAGGAGCAATAATGAAAGTTTTAATGATGATGGGCGTGATTTTAGCCGCAAGTAGTGTTTTGACTGGCTGCTCAACTTCTCAAGGTGATTTATTGCCAACAGGCGATGCAACGATGAAAGATATTTGGAATAAAGGTGGTAATGATAGCAATATTACATCTTATCGGACACCGAATGGCCGTCTTATTGATGCACCAAATTACGTTTCATCTCGTGAACAACAAACTTATACCCGTACAGCAGAAAACGAGGTGAAAAACCTTTTCCCTCGTTTACCAAACCCTGATTTAGTGATGTATGTTTATCCGCACTTAACTGATTCCTCAGAGCAAATGCCTGTACCAGGTTATTCTTCAGTAATTCCATTTTATGGACGTGTGCAATATGCCCAACCGGGTGAGCGTACAAGAATGTACTAGATGAGGTAAGAAACGATGGCATTATTCCAAGACGTGTTAGAGGCTTTCTTCCCTGCTAAAAAGGGTGATAAGCCTCAACCTAAAAAGGAACCTATCCTAACATCCATTGCACCGGAAGAAGCACAGCAGGATGATACCAATAACGTAGAAGAGACGATTGAAATCACTCCTGTTATGCGTAATAGAAAAATGACCAGAGAGCAACATGTTAAAATGCTTTATGGGCGCGATCCCTCTTTTATCTCCAATCTTCCTTATGCGGAATATTTGGAAGAAGAAGGCGTAATGCTTTTTGATGATGCTAAAAGTGCAGGTGCGGTATTTGATATTAAGCCTATAGGAACTGAGGGAAGAAGCAGCGACTATCTTAATCGCGTTCGCACATTGGTTAAAGATGCCTTACAGGATAGTTTCGATGAACTTGATACCAATCCTTACGTTGTACAATTCTATTGCCAGGATGACAAGGATTTAAGCGGTTATGTTGAGAATCTGAGACAGTACATTAAAACCACTTCACCTGAAGCGAGCGGTAGTGAGTTTACAGAACAGTGGCTTGGTGAAATGGAGCGTCACTTAAAAGCAGTAGGTAAACCAGGTGGGCTTTTTGTTGATGACCGGGTAACAAATACGGCATGGGCTGGAAAAGTGCGTAAAACACGCATGGTTATTTATCGTTATGCTGGAAATAATGAGACAGATACAATCGAGAAATTAAATACAGCTTGTGATCGTGTTCAAAGTGCTTTTATCACAGCAGGATTAACCATGGAACGCCAAAATGAAACTCAAATTCATCGTTGGTTATTAGAATGGTTTAATCCAAATCCATCACGCTATTTTAACGGACTCGATGATAAAGCTTGCTATGATCTTTTATCACTCTCTAAGGATGACTCTGCTCTACCATTACAAGACCAAGATTTTAGTGAAAATCTCTTTTTTACGCCACCGGAAAGTAAAAATGGCTATTGGTATTTTAATGAGCAACCTCACGAAGTCATTGTAGTTGATAATATTCGTAAGCAGCCAGATGTTGGCCACATGACAGGCGAAGTCACTCGAGGTCGTAATATTAATGCACTATTTGATTTATTGCCGGAATCAACCATTATGGCTATCACTGTAGTCATTCATCCTCAAGATAAATTACAGGCGCATTTAGACAAATTAAGTAGTCGAGCTGTCGGTAATAACTATGAGTCTATCTATTTAAAACAAGATGCCCTCACAGTAACTGAATATTTAAAAGACGGACACAAGCTTTATCAAGCTGGCATGGTTTTCTATGTAAGAGGGAAAGACGATCAAGAGCTACGCATTCGCTCAAGAGAATTAAGAACGGTTTTACTCAGTAATAATTTAGTGCCGGTAAAAGAAGGCAACGAAGTTGCGCCTCTTAATAGCTATTTACGCTGGCTACCGATGAATTTTAATCCTCAATTAGATGCAAAATCTCGTTTTTATACCAAATATTATTGGGTGCAACACATTGCGAATATGTTACCTGTATTTGGCCGTGAGACAGGAACGGGACACCCAGGAATCACCTATTTTAACCGCGGTGGAAGCCCATTAGATTTTGACCCACTAAACCCTAAAGACCGGACTAAAAATGCGCATAAGCTCATTTTAGGCCCTACAGGTTCAGGTAAATCGGCAACATTAACCGCACAAATGGCGCAACTGATGGCTGTGCACCGTCCTCGCTTGTTTATTGTAGAAGCAGGTAACTCTTTTGGATTGTTTTCAGATTATGCGGAGCGTTACGGTTTAACGGTTAACCGGGTATCTCTTGAGCCAAGTAGTAACATCGCTTTACCGCTCTTCTCTGAAGCGCATCGTTTATTGGAAATGGATATCGATCTTGAAGTTCAAGATGATGACGATAATGAAGATGAAGGCGAGGAACAACGAGACTTACTTGCGGAAATGGAATTAACCGCTCGCTTAATGATCACCGGGGGAGAAGCGAAGGAAGATGAGAAAATGAGCCGTGCTGACCGCTCGGCTATTCGCCAGGCTATTTTATTAGCTGCAGAGAAAACTTCACAAGAGACCCCACCTCGTCAAGTTTTAACCGGGGATGTAAAAGCCGCACTTGAGGAATTAAGCCGTCGCCCGGATATTCGTCCTGAGCGCGCATCTCGCCTTGCTGATATGGCCGAAGCAATGGATATTTTCTGTACCGGGGTAAATGGTCGATTCTTTAACCGTGAAGGGGAAATTTGGCCAGAGGCTGATATTACACTTGTCGATTTGGCGATGTTTGCACGTGATGGTTATGAAGCAGAATTAGCGATTTCGTATATTTCCCTAATTAACCATATCAACTCCTTAGGTGAAAAATATCAACACAGTTTCCGCCCTATCGTGAACATTACGGATGAGTCGCATATCATTACCGTAAATCCACTTCTAGCGAAGTTCCTGGTTAAAGGTTCTAAAATGTGGCGTAAATTGGGTATTTGGTTATGGTTGGCTACACAAAATATGGCTGACTTCCCTGATGAGTCTGATAAATTACTCAGTATGGTTGAATGGTGGGAATTGCTTAACCTTTCTAATGATGAAGTTGAACAGGTGAACCGTTTCCGTCGTTTATCCGAAGCTCAGAAAATGATGTTGTTATCTGCGAAAAAAGCAGATAAGAAATATACTGAAGGTGTGGTGCTCGCAACCAATATGGAAGCCTTATTCCGTGTTGTCCCACCTAGTCTTTACTTAGCGCTAGGGATGACTGAAAAACACGAGAAAGCACAACGTAAACAATTAATGATGGAACATAACTGTACTGAGTTAGATGCGGCATTGATGGTTGCTAAAGACTTAGACAAAAAACGGGGGATTGCAGTCAATGACGAACTTAACTCAATCGCAGCCTAATCCTAATATGACTTTTCATCGTATTTTTGACATTGGGCCTCGCATCCAATCACTTGCTTTTACCTCTGATGAGGTGAAAGCCTACGTGCTGCATTTCATTGCAAAAATTAAGACAAAAATTGGTTCAAACTGCCAATTAAGCGCATTTCCTCAGCGTGTATTTACTCAATCAAGTTGGAAAGTACACGCTAAAGGAGATAAAGGTGAAGTGCATTTATTATTTAATATCTCCGGGCGTTTCCAATTACCTGTGTTTTCTTCCGAAAACTGGCCAGCTAGACTTAATGTGGAATTAACCGATCACGTTGATGCATATTGGTTAATTCAATATTTGCTTTGGAAATTAGCTGCAATTTGGGAATCCCCTGCTGACTTATCCCCAGTTTTTGGGGATAAGACTGTGGGTAATGAGTAAGGAGTGCTGATGTCTCAAGGTGAAAAGCCACAATCAAGAGGATGGCTTAAAAATGTACTCCGTTTTATTGCTATCCTTTTATTTTTATTTTTAGCCCTTACTGCAATTGGCATCTTTGCAACTCAATATCTTCAGAATGTTGATATTCGTGCTTGGTTTATTAAAACGCAGTGGATATGGTTTGCAATACGATTATTACTATATGGTGCGATTATGTTGATGGTCTATTCCATTTCTCGTCGCCAACCATCTTCTATGCCAGCAAAAGCAAAATGGTTAATTGTGATGATTTTAATTTTTGCTGAAGCGATTACACAGATTACTTTAGCTTAGGGGGAAATATGACATTCTCAGTTGACAGTTATCTTGAATATTTCCTGACTCTACTTGGTTGGTTGCTTAATAACGGAGTTTTTGCGTTATTTGTTGGAACAGGGTTATGGCTTCTTCCGCTTATCGGAATGATCTTTAAAATTTGGCGTGACGTAGCTAAACAAGGGGATGATGAAGGTGAGAAAGGGGATTTATTAATCCGCTGGCTCACAATCGAACTCCTTCCAGCAATGCTTATCGTTGTTTTGACATTAGCCCCTCTTATCCCGGTATCATTGAATAACCTTGAATACAATGAACGTTCATCTATTCAATGTGGCTATAAAGTTCCTGCTTCCCCGGATAAATCAGGCTATGCGCCATTTACGACAACATTTGGAGACAGACAAGCCCGAATTCCTATTTGGTGGATGTTGATGCACAAAGTGGATAAAGGTCTAACTTATGGTATGACTGCAGTATTGCCTTGCCAGCGTGATTTACGTCAAGTTAGATTTGAAGTGCAACATCAAAAAATCACTAACCCAGCATTATTAACTGAAGTACAGCAATTTGTGCAACAATGCTATATCCCGGCTCGTCAAAAATTACAAACAAGCCAAATTGCCTTGAGTCCGGCACAAATCCGAGAAACATCCTGGTTAGGTGGTAAATTGCTTATTAATAACAGCGAACTCTACCCTCGTTTTAGAGCTCAACAACCTATTAGCACGTTCCCTTATGATGCAAATCGAGATGCGGCATTGCCTAATTCGGGGAAAGGCGGTTTCCCAAGCTGTGATCAATGGTGGGATGAAGGTGGAGCTGGATTAAAATCTCGCCTACTTACAGATATGCGTCAAAACTTATCTGCCCAGGTGAGTGATTTCTTTAATTCTATCGACAACCAAGATGAAGCTTTATTGAGAACACTTTTACGTTCTGAAAACATAGATGTTTCAAAAGGAAAAATGTATCAAGGTTACGGTGGTAGTGTTGAATTTGGATTTTGGAATGCCATCACTCGACTCACCTCAACTGTAGGAACTGCAGTAGGAAGTTTAGCGATATTTCCTGGTCTCGATGCAATGCGACAAGCCTTACCAATGGTTCAATCCTTTATGATTATGGCTCTGATAGTTTTAATTCCAGTCATTACGATTTTAAGTGGTTTTTCAATTAAAGCTGTAGTGACACTAAGCTTTGTATATTTTGCACTTATTACAACCACATTTTGGTGGGAATTGGCACGATGGTTAGACTCATATATGATTGAGATTATGTACAGCTCACCGTCTCATAACTCATTTAATATTAATTTTTTAGAGAATGCGCAAGACGATATTATCTCTAATTTTGTGATGGGAAGTATGTTTATATTCTTACCAACATTATGGTTTGGCGCTATGTCTTGGGCTGGTATTAATATGGGCGGGGCGATGTCTCAAGCGTTAAAACAAGGTTCAAATCATGCTAGTTCAGCAGGGGGAAAAGGCGGAGAGTTAATTCAAAGCAAGTTAAAATAATAAAAGGGGAATTTATATTCCCCCTTTATTTTATCTCATAAAACTCATTCATGTGTTCAAATGTATCTACGTCATCCTCAACATCAATTCTTGTTCCAAAAGAATAAAAACCAACCCCCTCAGGGCCATCTCGATAGCCATCCTCATGTTCTTCAAATTCTAACAGCGTATTCATTATGGATTTATTCTCAGCACCACTGTCATAATCAGTCTCTTTAAAGGATTTAGCTTTAGAAATTACAACTCCAGCCAAAATTGGACTCGCAGCAAGAGCAGCAGCTGTCACAACAGCTTTACGAGGCTTTCCTGGGAGAAATGACAAAGTGCGGTCAATTTTCTTAAAAAATTGTCCGACAGAATGGCCAAATTTTTGAGCATCCATATTCTCTCTCCTATCAAAAATACTCTGACTTACTCTCATTGTACTCTTATTATTCTTTTATTAAAACCTCGTTTTAAGCAGGAAAAATGTAATTTTTGCGATCCACGTCGCAAATTTTACTCATTTTACTGATTTATCTATCTCCTCAATGTATCTTGATAACACAACGCAAATAAATAGCTCAAATAGGGGGGGATATGAAAGCTCGTTTTAAAGAATGGCTTATTAGTTTAAATGAAATAGCAATTAATGAATTAGGAATTGATGAAATGCTTAGTCATCTGGACGATGAACTAAATATCATTAATGGAAATACGTGTGAACAGGAGATCTTAAAGGATTTAATACAAGTTTTTAAAAGTAGTTAATATAACTAAAAAAATAAGCGGGAAAATCCCGCTTATTTTATCTCTATTTACGCTTATGAAGCTTTCATACTGCGACGTTCAAAGTTTTGAGTTGCACTACCCGCTTTACAGCTCACCGTATCCATTTTACTGCCATTGGTGATATAAAGCATTGGCTCTTCAATACTGCTACTATTGTGTGGTTGCACAAATTGAATCGTGTAACTTGTGCCATTATTTCTCATTTCTAATGAGCTAGTAATAAATCCTGAACCAGTAGCTACATAAGAATCCTGATTAGCAAAAACTTGTTTTACCGGATTTTTAAAAGAAACCTGACCATAAGTGAATTCATAATCTGAACCATTTTTTGTTACAGATACCGGGCTTCCGTTCTCTGCTGTACAAGAAAAAATATTATTAGCTGCAAAAGCTGGCGTTGCAAACATAGCTACCGCTCCAATAGTGAGTAATTTTTTCATAAAAATATCCTTTATTTATTTTCCTAAAATGTAATCAGCTTCTTGATTACGACGTTTAGCATTTACACCATTATTGTTGTTTTGACGATTTCTTACTGCATTTGCTAGTGCGTTCATATCGCCTGATTGCGCAGAAGCTTGGGCTGCGGCAATCACATCTTTTGTTAATGACCCGTAGTTATAGGCATAAGATGTTAATGCAGCTTGAGCATTTGGTGGTAACTTATCCCATGTTGAAGATGATACGTTATTTCTTGCTCTATTTGCAAACTCTTGTGTGCGACGTGCTAAATCACGCTCTGCGTCAGCACGACTAACTACAGTATCTTTCGTTACTTTGACAATTGTACCATCCGCTTTTGTGATAGTATCTGAACCATATCCGGTGCGATAAGCATTGACATCCCAATATGCTTTATCACTAAACCCTTCAAATTTTTTCAACAACCCTGTAGCTTGATCAAGTGCAGTCCCTTTAATTGCTGGAACTGATGAATAAGAAGTGTTACCTCTACTATTTCCGGATGTACCGCCAGTCCCGGTGTAAGACAGGGAGTTTGACATCTGAGGCACTTCTAAAGTGACATTGTTACGAGGAATATTGATATTGTCAGCATCTGCCAATTCAGCCGCATTGCTATTCGTACCATTAGCTAAATCGCTAATCCGTTTATCTACACTGTCACGTGTAACATTTCCGGTTCCAGTGTTATATTCACGTAGCTCTTTATTTTGTAGGATTGCAACTGCGGAATTCCCGGTAAGTGATTTTTGTAGATCAATCTCCATTCTAATTTGACCTATTTCTCGGTCAATTAAAGTGAGGATCTTTTCTAACTCTTCTTGAGCATCTTTATTGTTGGCCACATTTGGCTCACGCATACCCGTTAAAACAGCTCGACGTGCAAGAAGCATTTTCTCCATTGTTTTAGCTACAGCAATTTCACTGGCTAAACGCTGCCCTAATACTTGAGCATCGGGATCTTCTCGTAAAGACTCAATTAAGCCACGAGTTACAGGAACTGTTGTAGAACTTAATTCTGCAAGTACTTCAACGGAAGGAGTGCTCATGTTAAGCGCTTTTTGTAATTGAGTTACCGTCTTAATATTTTCTTTTTCAATTTCAGGTGTTAAACCAACACCAGCTCGAGAGCTACTAGCAGTACCACAATCTGTTTTACAAGTAGTTAATTGCTTCTCACCGATCACATTCGTTAACCAATCTGTCATATCTTTAGGATTATCCCAAGTTTGACAAAGTAATCCGCTACAACTACTACCGGAGATTCGACCTGATTCTAATACATTACGCTTGTTTTGCATGTTGTAGCCAGCTTTTGCAACATCCTCAACAATTTTGATTGGTTCTTGTCCTTGGCCACCGCGTTTTTTACCCCCGACCCACTCTTTACCTTCCTTACCTTGAGATTCCTCAAGTCTCTTTTTAGCTCGAGTAGCATCTGGTTCAGTTGAAGTAATGTCTTTAAAGGATTCCATATCCGAACTTTGAGACCAACGACCATTTAAAGTTGCGTCTGCAAGCTTCTTAGACATTTCTTCACAGCTGGTTTTTAAGCTATTAAAATCAATTTTACCTTGATATAAACCATTCGTAAGAATATCGTATAACTGAGGATTTGCTCGTTGAATAACCATTGCAGGTAAACTCGCCACAGCTCCTGTGGCTGATTCGATAACGTTACTATAAAGATCTTTAAATCCTTCAGTTAAACCATTTAACTGATTTTTAATACTCGTCTTAATGTCAAAATTACCGCACATCAAGTTAGCTTTCCAACCAATCCCAAATTCAGCTGCAGGAATCGTACCTCGACTCGGGGGAGCCATATAACCTACACCGCCCCCAATTTGATAAAACACCATATCAGACAAAATAGAATCGGCTTTATTAAATCCAAACGGATTACTATTAGAAGCTGATACTGGCATAGTTGAGGATAAGATTGCGCACGATATAGCAATATAAGATGCTTTCAGTGCATGATTTAATTTCATACTCAATTCCTTTATTAATTAGACCAATCAATACTATACAAAAATGTTTGTCCGCGTTTTTTACAGCACTTGTAAGGACGCCATAATGCCCAGGCATAACTACCATTTTCAGATAGCATGCTTGGCGGGTTATCAGGGAAAATAGCACAAGACTGTGAAGTAACCGGGTGAAGCTGTTGCCATTTATGTGTCTTAGCATCCCCTTCCTTCACCGGTGGAGGAAACCACTCACCATTTGATTGATTATCTTTTTTCGCAATCGGTATATATACATGTGGTTGAAAGGTATTTGTCACAACATCTGCTACTCGATGCGCTGTTACAGCTGAGGCTTTATAATCATGCACCTGCGTTACCGTACCCGCTCTTGGATAAATATTCCCCCAAGTATCGCCATTCGCTCTAATTTCTCTCATACCTGGAATAAGCGCTTCAGGATAAACCATTTCCGGAACACCAAATCGCCATGCTAAAAAGTCCAAACCACTCAAGTAATAAGGCACAAAAGGCGTTGTCTGACTTTTGCAGTAATACCCTGTACTATTAAGCATTTGACTAATCGCCCCCTGCGGATGACCGATTACATCAACATTTTTAAATGTTGCTTGCGTGTAGTCTTTGTGTGGTGATTGATAATCTCCACCTTTTACCCCATTGCTAAGGAAATTCATTTCCACCCAAGGATTTTGAGCCTGATGGTTATAACTTGAAACCACTACCTCGGGAATATAGTGTTTTATTTTCGTAGATGTCCGGATCTTACAGCCGAATTTTGTACAAAATAGCCAAAAACAAGTGCCCACGACCTTATAATCTAAACAACTTGTCGAAGCACTTGATGCCATAATTGATGCAGTATTTAAAGAAGATTGACCGGACTCCGAAGCTTGCCCTGAAATACTGGTCAACGCAATTGCAATACAAAGCCCGGATAATGTCATTTTTTTCAATTTCATCTTGTCCCCTCTTTTGTAATCTCTCGTTGCCATAAACTTAATGCCTGAGCAATATTGGTTTCGCCATATATGACGCTATCCTCTTTTCCCGGATATTGAAATAAAATTGCAGGCACCTTCTTGATTCCATTTTGCCAACCACTTATAAGGCCCTGATAAGAACGCTTTAATTGCTCTTCAGACTGTTTCCATTCAGCAGACTGAAAAATCTGAGATGCTTGCTGAGCTGCTACACTAGGATTCGCACTCAATCGCTGACTAATCAAATTTTCCCATTGCTCAACTTGATCAAGTAAATACACCTGGCTTGCAAGCTCCGCGTGAAGAATTGGATAATCTTGTGTTGAATAAACAGTAATTATGGGATTAGGCCCCTGGGCGAACACTGATAGTGGTAACAAACCGAAAAGAAACAGTGATTTTTTTATAGACATAACCATCCTTTACGATGAAATTGGATAGTTGAAACATTAACGAAATGACAGGGGGGAATATATAAAAAATTCTTTTTGATTTTGAGATAAATTCTCCATTTCCAAAAAACAATTTTTGATAGAGATTCGACAGCCTTATTAAGTATGATTGGACTTGATAAGTCGCTGTGCAAACAGCTCTTATAAGTTGCACGATTCTTGAGAAGCAACGCCTTGCCTTAGTGCAAGTAGAATCATAGCCAAAATGTTATCCAGCATTCTGAAAGGATACTCTACGCAATCGTAGGAATGCCACCTTAAAGACCTTCCGAGGGAAAATGATTCCCTTCGGGCATGTCATTTTTCCAAGGAATTTTTTATTTCACATTAGGAGAATGACTATGTCCTCATCCACTCAATTGGAACACTATGATGTTCCATCAAGTAACCCTCTTGAAACTCCAACATTATCATTCCGTGTGGGAAAACACTTGGGCCGTTTTTTCGTTGCAGCTAAAAACAAAGCAACCGATAAATACAAACAAGTAACATCTGGTATCAATCAAAGCATTGAAGACGAAGAAGCTCGTCGGCTTTGCGAATTACAAATGATGCTAGATAGCCAAGCGGAAGAATATGAGGCAATTATTGATGATGTGCAAAGAACGTGGTTAAAACGAACAACGTTATTTAGCATTTTATTTTTGATTGTCGGTATTGTTGGTACAGTGGGTACTCTTTACTACCTTATGCATTAACATTGTATAAGCTATTCATTTTCAACCCTAAGGGGAATTTTTACCCTTAGAGGTAAAGGTTTCCCTTGCTGTAGGAGAAAACTTATGAAAGTGACATTACATAACAGTTGTTTAGCTTATCTAGCCAAACATAATGACTCAGAATCTCTAATAGAGGAAGTTCGCACTCAAGCATTAAATGCCTGGGAAAATCGAGGAAAAGATGTATCTTCTACTCGTATTATGGTGAATATCCCTAGTCAATACGGACAGAAATATCACTTCTTTACAGTTTCGCCATACGCAAACCGTAAAGATTTGTTAAGTGTAAGGGGGTAAACATGATTAAGCGTTTACTCAAGCTTGTTAGTTCCAATTGGGACAAAAAAACAATGCTGCTGGTTTCTGAAGATTTTCGTAAAATCGGCACTTACATCTTAGGTATTGCGTTTGTCGCAATGTTTGTTCAGAATGACAATATTCCGCTACTTCTTGCCATTATCATTATGATATTTGGCGGAATAGCTTGGTTCTGTGGTGTGTTGTTAGCTAAATATTGCAACAACTTAATGGAGACAGACGGAGCGTAACGTATGAATATTACGTTAAACTGGAATGGGTTCCTCTTTGCAATTGTCTTTGTACTGTTTTTTATGGGAACAGTTGCTTTTATTGGCGTGCGATCATTAAAACGCCAACAAGAGCAAAAAGCACAAAGTAAGAAAACACATTCCCTTGGTGTTAATTCATAACTGAATTAATACCTGCAACCTTTACAACAAACCTTGATCATGCCATTGGCGTGTTCAAGGTTTTCTTTTACCCGGCTGGGAGCAATTTCCCATTCGGGGGGTTGTTCCCTTTTTTTATTGGAGAACAACCATGAAAAAAAGAACTCAACCTGCTAAAGATTTATACCAACAAATTACAGACCAAATTCTCGAAGCATTAGAACAAGGTGTGATGCCATGGCAAAAACCTTGGGATAGTGGATGGCCACAAATGGCTATTCCATGCAACGGTGAAAGTGGTCGTCAATACTCCGGGATCAACGTACTTCTACTTTGGATGAGTGCCATTAGAAAAAACTTTACTCAACGCAAGTGGGTAACTTTTCAAGGGGCAAATCATCTAGGCGGTCAAGTTCGCACAGGTGAAAAAAGTACGGTTATTATTTTCTATAAACAAAATATGTTTGAAGAAAAAGACGATAGCGGAAATGTTGTACTTGATGAAAACGGTGATCCGAAAATGAAGTCATCTGTATTTATTCGTGGCCATCACGTGTTTAATATTGAACAGTGTGAAGGTTTAGAAAAATACTATGAGGAATTTCCTGAACTGGAAAAATCTTCAGAAATGCAAGTTCGTCCGGATTTAGATGTATTACCTAATAAAATGGGTATGCAGCTGTATAACAAAGCACAAGATCGTGCTTGTTATATGCCGAGAAAAGATTGCATTGTGATGCCGGATTTCAAAAAATTCAATACAGCTGACGACTACTATGCAACTCTACTGCATGAATGCGGTCACGCCACCGGGCATAAAGACCGGTTAAATCGTGACGGTGTAGCTAAATTTGATAAATTTGGTTCTGAACAATATGCATTTGAAGAATTAATAGCTGAACTCACAAGCGCCTTTACCTGTGCGCACGTGAATGTTTGCAATAATATTTCACAAAATGCAGCGTATATTGAACATTGGATTAACGCATTAAAAGCCGATAAAAAAGCTATCTTCCGAGCATCTTCTCAAGCACGTGAAGCAACACAATTCTTGTTAAATGCTCTCGAATTAACATCGAATGAAGAAGCAAAATTAGCGGCTTAGCCTCTATTAAACCATTCTAACGTTTTTTGTTAGAGCTCTCATAAACCACCCTTTGGGGAGTAATCCTCAAAGGGGATTGCTCCCGTTATTTTAGGAGTAATCTATGGATTTTGAGAAAAAATTCACCGCACTTTTTAAGTCGATTGCCCCACAATATCGACGTTCTGAAGTGTTTTACGACTTTATTACAATCTTTGCCCTAGAGTTCTATCTTATCCTATATGGTGCACAAGCAGACGAATCGTTGAGACAACGTTATCTGACAGCTGCCGGGCATTATAATGAAGATGAAAAACAAGCTCTCAGTCGCCTTTTCAACATTATTGTTGAAGCTTTGGAGCATAAAACCTATGATTTCCTAGGCTCTGTGTTCATGGCGTTAGATTTAGGTGATCAATATAAAGCTCAATATTTCACACCTAGTCACATTGCACACTTAATGGCAGCAGTAACTCTATCAGATTGTCATAGTTTAATTAAAAAACGTGGCTTTTTGACATTGCAAGAGCCAACTTGTGGATCGGGCGTAATGATTATTGAGGCTTATAATTATTTGCGCGAAGAGGACTTTAACCCTCAGCAACAAATGTGGGCTCAAGCAAGAGATTTGGATTTTACTGCAGCATTAATGTGTTATATACAAATGACACTCTTGCATATACCGGGAGAAGTCATTATTGGTAACACCCTTAAAGATGAGGTGAACTACCATTTATACACACCTGCTCACATAATGGGAAATTGGAACAAAAAATTGGAGAGTGTAGATTCCTATACTGAAACAGAATATCAAGTTATTAAACCTGAACCAGTAGAAGATCCCCCGCTTGACATTGATTGGGAAAATGAACCTATGTTTTATTAGAAAAAATGCACTTACTTTTAAAGTAAGTGCATTTTTTTTATTTATACAGATTTAAGCCCTTCTTTGCTCTGCTCTTCTTTGCTTCGGGCTACTTTGGGAACTAATATCTCAAGCTCTGTTAAACCACAACATGAAATAACAGGCTTTTCATACGAACTACCTAATGGATGAACCCCTGCTTTAAAGTAAACCTCAATAGCCTCATTATATAAAAACTCAATATCCCCAGCAAAAATACAATTAATCTGAGATCCTTGACACTCTTTAATAAAGGCACTAAATCCATCTTCTATAAATGCATCTTGTTTCTTTGATTGTGATAGATACTTTTCTAAATAGCTAGAATCAATATCCTTCTTATATTTCGGATCAGCAAAAAGTATGTTTTTTACATTTTTTGGGCGTAACCTATTTTTGACCTTTTTGAAATGGGATATATTATCTGCATTGACATAAACCTCTTCCCACTTAAAGCCTTGAAGTTCACCTTCATTATTTTTGATTTCTTCTTCAATATTTAGTTTAATGAAATTCGTCATGAATTTACTCCTTATTTAAATTCTAGCTGATTAGACATTATATTTTACATTAAGTTCTTTATAAAAAAGAAATTATTAATTAATTCTTATTCTCTCTGTTATAAATACCTTTTAGTCTCGCCACCGTTGATTTAGATAAATCATATCGTTTCATTACTGTTGAAATAGAATCACCAGCTTTAAAATCCGCATAAATCTTTTTACGTATTTTATCTGTTACTTTAGGTGGACGGCCGCCTAATGCATTTTTATGACCTGAAGCAAGTTTTGTTCGCTTCCCTTCCTGAGTACGCTCAACAATAAAACTTCTTTCCAATTCAGCAAAAATACCTAATAACTGAATTAAAGCCATCCCCATAGGATTGTTTTGGGTTCGGGTATCTATTCCTTGTTGAATTGCAACAAAGCCAATATTTTTATTCTTAAATAGTTCAAGTGTATTCAAACACTGAGCAAGGCTCCTTCCTAAGCGATCAAGTTTAGTTACTGCAACAACATCACCCTCTCGGACATAATCCAGTAGTTCATCCAATTGTGCTTTATTTTTCTCAGCTTTACCGGAATGTTTCCCTGAAAAAATTTTCTTACAGCCGTATTCTTTTAATACTTGAATCTGTTCACTTAGATCCTGCTGTTGAGTTGATACTCGAGCAAATCCTATTAATGCCATCTTCTCTCTTAAAATTATTTAAAAATGTTATTAAATGACTGTTGGTTATTTCTTTTAGCTAAATTTATACCGGCTTTTAATCCCTCTCTAAATGGAGTACTTCCAAGCGGTGTCAATGGTTGAATAGGTGCTAAAGGTAGCAATGCGGATGCCCCCATAATCATTCTATAACCTTCTTCAAAGCCTTTTTGATAATCATAGTCCATAATTAACTCCTTTATTAAAAATTCAAAACATTAAATTTATATCCTAAATATGCAAAAATTATCGCTAGCAATATAAATTCCACTAAAAAATACTTTGCGATACCGATCTTCTTTGTAAGAAAACAAACAGCAGAGATAACAGCGGTCATTCCCATATAAATACTTAAAAGTTCAACTATTTCAGCTCCATTAAATTCAAGCTGTTTAAGTAAAATTGCAGGAGCAAGAAAAAAAGCAAATAACCCCAGCATAAGCATGTTGGCAGACACAAAAACCTTGAAAGAAACACTTTTAAACTGCATTTTTACTCCTTTGTTCAAAATTCAAAGTTTTCTTAATTTATCTTTTAAATCATCTAGATTCATTCTATTAGGGTTCTTTTCGGTATCTAGTAAATAGAGTCCAAAACCGCACCATAAGATTAAAAACGTTATTACATAAAACATTTGTATCCTCACTTATCAAAACTTAAAACTAAAAATTTACTTATCATCGTTTACTTTAAAAGTCCCATAAAAACCAAAAGTGAATAGTCTCAATAAAAGAGGCAGGAATGCAAAAAATAGGATCAGTAATACTGGAATTATTGCATATCCTAATTTCTCTGGCGTTAAAGAATACGCCAAAGAGCAAGAAGTAATTATCGCTCCTAAATTTATGATTGCATTTTTTAGTTGTTCTATCATTTTTATTCTATCCTTATAATCAAAACTTAAAGCTTTCTTAATTTATCTTTTACATCGTCTAGATTCATTCTTTTTTGGATTTGTTCATATCTTCCTATATTTTTCTTGTTTTTTAGTTTTTTTCCAATAAAACGAAATAAAATAAAACAAAACATAATACAAAAAACAAGAGCGATATTGACAAATGAAAACTCCATAAGGGCATTTTTTGCCTCTTCAAAAGCCGCATCCATTTTTTACTCCTTGCTCAAAATTCAATAGTTAATCTCTTTAATGGCTAACACTTTGTATTTCAGATAACCATATTCAATATGCGGTAAGTGATGAATCATACATAAATCACCTATTTTTTGTTGAGAAATAGGTATTAAAGCCCCTTTCCATACGTCTGTTTGATATGGTTCGGCTGCTATCACTATGCCTTGTTCATCCGTTCTTAACTTTGTGAAATCCTGTCCTTTATCCTCAAGTTCAATTTCATAGCCTTTCATAAATGCTCCTTTGTTCAAAATTCAACACTTTTTAGACTACCCATGCAGTATAGTCCCAAAACTTTAACAAAGCAAGTTTTTAGACAGTCCAAAAACATAAATCAAAGTTTCTGCACTAAATTATAGTATTTTACCTCTCGTATTCACTGACAATCTGTTTTTATTTTTAAAAGACTTTCTAAATAAAACTACTTACTAGAAAATCGGATGTTTAGAATTGGTTAAATTTTCAAATACTGCCCCAAATATGAAACGCTATCTACTCTATATAACATGCATTATTACAATTCAAAGCACTGAATCTATAGCTAATATAAGAGACCCCCACGAAGGGGGAATTTGTCACGTTGAAGCAGAATATTTTTATCCAGGAGTATGGGAAAAATATGGCGAAAAGGAGTTGATTTGTAACTACTGGAAATTTTTAGGTGATGAAGAACGAAGAATACTTGAATCAGAATTAAATGAGGGAGAAACTGAATCAGAGAATGAATATGGTGATGAATACAGCGATTATGATAGCCAGGATGAAATGTATAGCAACTAAATCAAAAAGGTTAAAGGAGTCTCAAAAGGATTAAGGGTAATGTAATAAAGGTAACCTTTCCAAAGGAAAGGTCTTACCTGAAAAGGCCAAAAGGCTTTCAAAATGGCTTTAATATCTATCTTCGATTTAGAATTATTTATTTATTGAGTTCAATGTATAAATAAATATTCTTTCACAAAAAAGGTTATAAGTTATGCTTTCATCTATATTCCATAAAATCAGAGGAAAAAAACACTCCCAACCTGATATAACAAACCTACAAAATCTCAGTTTTTCAGCATCAAAAATAGATAATGATGGCTGGATTACTCCCTTCCCCGCATCCGAATTACTCGAAACTGAATTACGCCAAAAATACTTAAATTTACTTTGGCAACAAGTATCAATGACGCAAGATATGTTTAATGAGCTCTATAAAAAACCTATCGAGCGCTACGCTGAAATGGTTCAATTATTACCTGCCTCAGAATCACATCATCACTCACATTTAGGTGGTATGCTTGATCATGGCCTAGAAGTTCTTTCATTTTCAGCTAAATTACGACAAAGTTATGTATTGCCACAAAATGCTGCTCCGGAAGAACAATCTAAGCAACGTGATGCTTGGACTGCTGCTGTTATTTATGCTGCATTGGTTCATGACATTGGCAAAGTTATTGTTGATATAGATATACAATTAAAAGATGGTTCTCGTTGGTTTCCTTGGTTAGGAGTACCAACTCAACCTTATAAATTCAAATATATTAAAGGGCGAGATTATGATCTTCACCCGGTTATGGGTAGTTTTCTTGCAAACTATTTAATTCCTAAAGAAGCATTTGCATGGTTAGCAGAATACCCGGAAGCTTTTTCAGCTTTAATGTATGCCATGGCTGATCATAAAGATAAAGCTGGTTTATTATCTGAAATAGTACAAAAAGCAGACCAAAATAGTGTAACTCTTGCACTAGGTGGAGATGTATCAAAACTGACTCAGAAACCTATAACGTCATTTGCAAAACAACTACTCATGGCTTTACGTCATTTACTGCAACATAAATTTAAAATTAATACACCTAAAGGCCCATCTGATGGTTGGCTTACAGAGGATGCACTATGGTTAATGAGCAAACCCACTGCAGACCAAATTAGAGCTTATTTATTGGAGCAAGGCATATCAGCTCCAGCTGACAATCCTAAATTATTTAGTGAAATGCAATCGCTGGGGATTATTGAAAGTACAAATGATGGTACAGCAATTTGGCATTGTCGAATTAAAGCTGATTCAGGCTGGTGCCCACCTAAAGCATTTTCTTTACTCAGAATTAAACCGGAAGTAGCTTGGGAAAATCTTAATGACAGACCAGGTATATTTTTAGGTCGAGTCGATATTGAAAATGAAGAACAATTAAATTCAGCTGAAGATACTAAAGAAGAAAATTCAGTGATTATGGAATCTGAAATGCAGCTTCCTGCAATAACAGGCGCACTGAATAAACCGGATTTGTCTGAAAATACATCCTCTCAAAACACTCAAATCAATACCCAAAACTCAGAAACCGAGACGGATATGACTGATTTGGTAATGAATTTATTTTCACCTGTAGAAGAATCTCAAGACTCTACTGATAAAAAAACATCTCAAGAAAGCGAAATAAATAAAATCGCCTCTACCCCATCTATAACAGTGGGTGATGATACAAAGGAAACTGAGGCTGTCTCAGGAGAGATTTTTGTTGAATGGCTAAAATCCGGAATTATCGGGAATACCCTAACTATTAATAATTCAAATGCTAAATTACATATAGTCAAAGGCAAACTTTTCCTTGTAACACCTGGAATCTTTCAGCTCTTTTTCAATAGTAAGGGCATTACCAACTTTACTAAAAAAGATATCGAAAATTTGCAATATAGTTTCCAAGACCTTAAATTACACAAGAAATACCGTCAATCAAACAATGATAGTATTAATTTTTGGCGCTGTAAGGTTATTGGCCCAAGAAGAACCTCTCAATTGATTGGGTATTTGATTGATAAAACCGATTATTTTTTCGGTAATAGAATTCCAATTGATAATTTGCATTTATCACTTATTGAGGAAAATGAAAGTGAATAGAACCACATTTGATATGTTACTTAGTAATTTTTTTTATACCGTCATTTACGTATAGATACTATTAAAAGCTATGAAAAAGCAATTAGACAATTACAGAAAAATTGTAGTATTCAATATCCTGATGAAATATCAGACTCATTAATACTCCAATGGAGAAAGAGAGTTGTTGGACAATCTATCATTGAAGTGACTTGGAACAGCTATATTCGTCAGCTAAAGACTATTTTCAAATTTGGAATTGAAAAACAACTCCTCCCATTTACAAAGAACCCTTTCGATGGTTTGTTCATTAGAGAAGGAAAGAAGAAAAGGAAAGTATATACTTCTTCAGATTTAAAAAAACTTAGTTTTGGAATCACTGAATCAAAGCATCTTCCTTCTATTCTTCGCCCATTATGGTTTACTAAAACCATAATTATGACTTTCCGCTATACGGCAATTCGACGCTCTCAGTTAAATAAATTAAGGATTAAAGATGTAGATTTGCTGAATCAAGTTATTCATATTCCATCTGAGATAAATAAAAATCACGAGTATCATATACTTCCTATATCAACTACACTTTATCCTTATCTAAAGAAATTATTAACTGAACTAAGTAAATTGAATCAGCCTGCAGAATCTCAACTATTTAACATTAATTTATTTTCAAATGCTGTTAAACGAAAGGGAGAGAAAATGACCAATGACCAGGTGAGCTATATCTTCAAAGTTATTTCAAAATATACAGGAATTATTAGCTCCCCTCACAGATTTAGGCATACAGCAGCAACAAATCTAATGAAAAAACCTGAAAACCTATATATAGCCAAACAATTACTAGGACATAAAGATGTCAAAGTTACATTGAGTTATATTGAAGATAATATTGATTCAATAAGAGAATATACAGAATTACTTTAGATAGGTATGCAAGGAGCATCTAAGGGTGTTCCTTGCAAAATAAATTTAAATCGCTCATTCTCAGCTTATTCATCCTTATAAAAATATTTTTAAAATTAGTACATTCAGGCTTTACAAACTAGTATTTTTGTGTAAGATCTAACCTATCCACAGAGCGTTAGTGGGTAGATCATGGTGTATTGGCTAGGTACACGGAATTGGTCTAAACAAATAGTTTTCAAACTTAACAAATAGTTTTCAAACTTAAATGATGTACACAAGGGATTTAAAATCCCTCGCCTTTCGAGGCGTGCCAGTTCAAGTCTGGCTTCGGGCACCATCTAATTCCAAACCAATAATCAGTACCTAGTCCAATACTTAGTTTTAATTTTTAATTATTATTAGGTTAGAAATTATAGTTTTCTCTCATTCTTCTAATCTGTTTTATCTTCTTTTACTCTCAACAGTTAAGTAACTTTTACAAAACTAAAAAGAAATTTAAATCGTAGTTAATACAATTTTGTTCTTGTTTTATTCTGAATTGAAATATAGAATCTATCCAAATTTAGTCGGGGTGCCACAAGATGGCTGAGATGATACCCGTGAACCTGAAACAGTTAGCACTGACGTAGGAAACTAATATGCCAAAATACTTTCTCATTCTTCATACCTATTTTCATTCTTTTTCTATCGTTACCTTTAGTCGTTAATCCTTAGGTTAATGCTATGGTGCATATTCAGGATCTTAGTCTTGCTTTTGGTCGGCAAGTACTATTTGAACGCCTTGATTTAACGCTTTTACCTAATGAATGGGTCTGTTTGCTTGGCTGCTCTGGTGTAGGGAAATCAACGCTTTTGAGATTAATTGCAGGTCTTGAAGCACAAGGGAAAGTTCAAGGCAATATCATCTTTCATCCTAATATTCGAGTGGCATGGCTACCACAAAAAGATACCCTTTATCCCTGGCTTTCAATTATTGATAACGTCCAATTAGAAAACGTACTATTCGGGAACAAATCTGCAAAAACAACTCTTCAAGCAAAAGCACTACTTGAACAAGTAGGCATGTCAGAACATCTTCATAAAAGCTGTGCTCAATTGTCTGGAGGACAGAAACAAAGAGTTGCTCTCGCTCGAGTATTAATGCAAAACGCTAATTTAGTTTTACTTGATGAACCTTTCTCTGCCCTTGACGCAATTAGTCGTTACCAATTACAAAACTTGGCCTATGAACTATTAAAAGATAAATCAGTGTTATTGGTTACCCATGATCCTCAAGAAGCATTACGCTTAAGCCATCGTATTTTTGTATTACGTTCACCGCTGCCTAATCAACCCGCATTATCTGATGTTATAAAACCTGAAGGTAAAGCACCACGAGAACTTAACCAAGAAAATTTGTGGGTTCTCCAACAGCAATTATTAAATGAGTTATTAGAGGGAAAAAGATGAAACTTAGCCTTCTTAAACCGCTCTTTATTGGAATTATATTGCTGTGTCTCTGGCAACTTATTGGCGTATTAGGTGATTTTCCCCATTACATATTTCCTTCTCCTCAATCCGTATGGTATCAATTAGTTTCTCATTCAGAACTACTTTGGCAGCATACGCAAACCACCTTAATTGAAATTTGCTTAGGATTACTACTTGGTTTTCTTTTTGGATTGTCATCAGCCCTCTTACTCTCTTTTTCACCTAAAATATCATCATTACTGTTACCGATTTTAGTCATTTCTCAAGCAATTCCTGTTTTTGCTATCGCCCCGATACTCGTACTTTGGCTAGGTTATGGTATGCCATCAAAAATTGTTATGGCCATTCTCATTATCTATTTCCCTGTAACCGCAGCCTGTTACGATGGCTTACGCAATACACCTCAAGCTTGGCTCGATTTCGCCAAAACATTCAAACCTTCCCCTTTACGTTTATTACTCAAAGTACGCTTGCCTGCCGCATTACCCGCATTTGCATCAGGCTTTCGCATTGCTGTTTCAATCGCACCAATTGGCGCTGTAATCGGAGAATGGGTGGGTTCATCAAAAGGGCTTGGCTATTTAATGATCCACGCCAACGCTCGTATGCAGGTGGATTTAATGTTTGCCGCGTTGCTGATCTTAGTCGCGATTTCACTTTGCTTATATTTCAGCATCGATTGGCTACTACGCCGTTTTATTTGGCTCGTTTAATACTTCATGACACAAGGAGACAAAAATGAAGAAAATCATCCGTTATTTCAGTATTTTAATTGGACTCACCGCCAGTTTTACCAGCTTAGCAAAAGAGAAAATCAGCTTAATGCTTGATTGGTATGTGAATCCTGACCACGCAGCAATCATCGTGGCACAACAAAAAGGTTTTTTTGAAAAAAATAACTTAGACGTCGATATTATCGAACCTGCTGATCCATCATTACCGCCTAAATTGGTTGCAGCTGGAAAAGTGGACTTAGCTATTAATTATCAACCTCAACTTTATCAACAAGTCGCAGAGGGACTGCCTTTAGTGCGTGTAGCCTCTCTGATTTCCAACCCATTAAATAGCGTAGTAGTGCTCAAAAATAGCAATATCAAAACACTTGCCGATCTGAAAGGGAAAAAAGTAGGCTATTCAGTCAGTGGCTTTGAAGATGTATTACTCGATACCATGCTCCACGCCATCGGGCTCAGCAATCAAGACGTAAAATTAGTAAACGTGAATTGGTCACTTTCCCCTTCTCTTTTAACCGGACAAGTTGATGCAGTCATCGGGGCTTTCCGCAATTTTGAACTGAATCAGATCCATTTAGAAAAACAAGAAGGTGTGGCATTTTTCCCTGAAGAATATGGTGTGCCGGCTTATGATGAATTGATTGTAGTTGCTAACAAAAACAGTCTTGCTTCTAAAAAAATTTCCGATTTTTTGACCGCACTTGAACAAGCTACAACCTACCTACAAAACAACCCAAATGACGCATGGCAAGCATTTGTGAGCTATAAGTCAAAAGAACTCAATACAGAATTAAATCAATTAGCGTGGAAAGATACCCTACCTTTATTAGCAACGAAACCCCGTCAATTGGATGCCAAACGTTATCAACAAATGGCGGAATTTATGCATCAAAAAGGCTTGATTCCAAAAGCACTTGAATTGAAAGACTATGCTGTCGAATTACAGTAAGGGAAAATGATGATTGAACAACTCATTCAGCAAGCGCAACCTTATTGGAAGCAATATGTTGAGCATGAATTTGTGCAACAACTTGCAAAAGGCACCTTGCCAAAAGCTTGTTTTCAACACTATTTAAAACAAGATTACATCTATCTTTTCCATTACAGCCGTGCTTTTGCCTTGGGCGTCTTCAAGGCAAAAAATTTCACTGATATGGAAATGCCACGTAAAACGCTCGACATTCTTTGCCAAGAAATACAATTACATTTGGATTACTGCCGACAATGGGAAATCAGTGAACAGGAAATATTCCAAACCCCAGAAAGTGCGGCATGTATTTCCTATACACGTTACCTGCTTGATTGTGGAATGACGGGCGGCTTACCAGAGTTATATGCAGCCGTTACGCCTTGTGCTTTGGGTTACGCACAAGTCGCCCGCTACATCACTGAAAATTATCCCAAACGACCAAGCAATCCTTATCAAGCATGGATTGACGCATACTCTGCGCCAGAATATCAACAAGCTGCACAAGAAACTGTTGATTTCCTGACCGCACTTTGTGAGCCAATTAATGATTCTCAGTTAACTAATATTCAACAGATTTTTACCACTGCCACTCGAATGGAAATCGGGTTTTGGCAAATGGGATTAGATTTAGCATAAAAATGAAGGTGTAAAATGAAATCAGTTTATTTATCAAAAATTCGTGAACAGAATCCATTGATTCATAATATTACCAATATTGTTGCGGCAAATTTTAGTGCCAACGGTTTACTCGCTTTGGGTGCTTCACCATTGATGTCAGCTAATATTGAAGAAATGGTTGAACTACCAAAAATCAGCCAAGCATTAGTCATCAATATCGGTACAGTCATTGGTCAAGAGCGAGATGCCATGTTACTAGCGGGTAAAACGGCTAATTCAATAGGCATTCCTGTGGTGCTTGATCCTGTTGGAGTGGGCGCTACGAACTACCGACGCGAAACCATCCGTCAATTATTAGCGGAAGTGAAATTTGCCTTAATTCGAGGTAACGCCGGTGAACTTGCAGCGATTGCAGGTGAAGACTGGCAAGCAAAAGGCGTGGATGCAGGACAGGGTGAAACAAATCTACAAGAAGTTGCTCAACGTGTTGCACAACGCTATGACTGTATAGTGTTGATTAGTGGAGAGGTCGATATTATCAGTGATGGACAACAAACGGCCACAGTCCATAATGGAACTCCGCTATTTCCAAAAGTCACCGCATCGGGTTGTTTATTAAGTGCAGTATGCGCAGCATTTTTAGCCGTTGATGGAGGTAAACATTTTTCAGCAACCATCGAAGCCTGTGCAGCTTACACCATTGCAGGGGAGATTGCGGCTAAAAACTTAACCATCCAAGTTGGTCAGTTCCAAATTCGCTTACTTGATGAATTGTTTGCTTTAACACCTAATGTAATAGAAAAAAATGCGGAGGTGAAATATGTCTAACATCGCACAAGTATTGACTATTGCTGGTTCTGACAGTGGCGGTGGTGCCGGAATTCAAGCAGATCTTAAAACCTTTCAAATGCAGGGCGTATTTGGCACTTCAGTGATTACTGCTGTCACCGCACAAAACACACTTGGTGTATTTGATATTCACCCTATTCCACTGAAAACAATTCAAACACAACTAGAAGCAGTAAAAAATGACTTTCATATTGCTAGTGCCAAAATTGGTATGCTTGGTACTGCAGATATTATCGAATGTGTGGCTGATTTCTTAAGTCATCGCCCATTCGGCACATTAGTTCTTGATCCTGTCATGATTGCTAAAGGGGGAGCCCCTTTATTGCAACAACAAGCGGTTTCCGCATTAAGCAAATATTTATTGCCACTTGCCGATGTGATTACCCCAAATATTCCTGAGGTAGAAGCTTTAACTGGTTTTAAAATTTCTGATACAGCCAGCATTCAACAAGCCGCGTTAGACTTGCAAAAACAAGGCGCAAAGAATGTGATTATTAAAGGCGGACATTCGCTGAATTCACAAAGTCAGCAATGCCAAGATTGGATCCTTTTACAAAATGGTGAGCATTTTGTTTTAGAAAGCGTGCGTTTCGATACACCACATACTCACGGCACAGGCTGTACTTTTTCAGCTTGCTTAACAGCTGAATTAGCCAAAGGCGTACTATTAAAAAATGCAGTGAAAACAGCTAAAGATTTTATCACTGCAGCCATCTCTCACCCATTGAATATTGGTCATGGACATGGACCAACAAATCATTGGGCTTACAGTCGCCTTTAAGGATTGAAAGATGAAAAATATTCAAGAAATTTTACCGCTCTATTTTGTAGCAGGCACACAAGATTGCCGACATTTAGGTGATAATCCAACAGATAACTTACTTTCTGTTCTTAAACAAGCCTTAGAAGGAGGCATTACCTGTTTTCAATTTCGCGATAAAGGCAAATTCTCATTAGAAAATTCTCCAACAGAACAACGAGCCTTAGCCATTAACTGTCGAGATTTATGCCGCCAATATCATGTGCCATTTATTGTTGATGACAACGTTGATTTAGCATTGGAAATTGAAGCGGATGGAATTCATGTTGGACAAAGCGATACGCCTGTAAAAACGATTCGAGCAAGAAGTAATAAGCCACTGATTATTGGTTGGTCCATTAACCGCTTCGATGAAGCAAAAATTGGTGAGGAAATATCTGAAATCGATTATTTTGGTGTTGGTCCAATTTTTCCCACTCTATCAAAAGAGAATCCTTCCCCGACTTTAGGAATGGAATTTATTCAAACCTTGAGAAATGGAGGTATCACAAAACCGCTTGTGGCGATTGGCGGGATAAAACTGGAACATGTGAAAACCTTACGAAAATATGGCGCTGATGGTGTTGCTGTGATCACAGCCATAACTCAAGCAAATAACATAAAAGCAGCAACGCAAGCTTTAAAAGAAGACAGTAATACCAGAAAGTCATAATTGAATGAATCTAAACCGATTAATTCGATTAAAACTCACAAAAAAACGACCGCACTTGCGGTCGTTTCTATTTATAGTTCAAAGGATTATTTCAATTTTTCACCTTTAAATTCACCTGTTAAGCTTTCTAAGAAAGAGGTAATGTCTTCAACATCTTTTTGAGCAGGCTGTTGCACGTTACTTTGGTATTTCAACATTGCACTAACCGCATCTTTTAGCTCTTTTGCTGATGCATCATGGAAATACGGTGCAGTAAGTGCGACATTACGCAAGGTTGGCACTTTGAAACGATGCATATCAAATGGATCTTTCGTTTGAGCAAAGCGACCTTCATCGGCATCAGTTAATGGCGTACCACGATCTTTAAAGTAATCGCCGTAGAGTCCCATGTATTCATAAGATTGTCCGCCCATTGCTACGCCAGTATGACAAGTATCGCATTTATGTTGTTTGAATAACTCATAACCACGAACTTGTTGCTCAGTCAAGGCTGTTTTATCCCCTTTCAAATAACGGTCGAAATCACTATTTGGCGTAATTAATGTTTTTTCATATTCACCAATAGCGTGAGTTAAGGTTTCTTTTGTCACTTGTGGATATTCTTTTAAGAATGCTTTTTTGAATTCTTCATCCATTTCAAAACGTGCCACGATGTCATCCCAAGAATGAGAGCCCATTTCTACTGGATTTGTTGGAGGACCTTTTGCTTGATCCGCTAAATCTGCCGCACGTCCATCCCAGAATTGTACAAAGTTGAATGCGGCATTGAATACAGTTGGTGCGTTAATCGGACCTTTTTTACCTTCAATCCCTGTTGAAGTATCAAGTCTATCCACCCCACCTTTATCAAATTGGTGACAAGTATGACATTGAATAGAACCATCGCCTGATAAACGACCATCAAAGAAAAGATCATGGCCTAACGCAACCTTTGCTTCATCAGTCGAAATACTGTCTGGAATCGGTTGAACTAAACGATCAGCGTCAACATTGGGGGTTTCTTTTGGTAAAGACATTTTACGTGCTTCACGAATCCAGTTAAGCAATGCCACTTTTTCTTGCTCATCTGGTTTACTTCCCCAGTGAAGATGTCTGAATTTAGCAATTGGCATTTCGTTATTTTCAAGTACGCGCTGTAATTTTGCTAAATCAGCTTGGGATAATTTGCTCGGATCTTTTAAGCCCTCAAGTAAATGATCTAGACGGAAAGCACGAAGCCCACTTTGAATATCCGATTGCATTTCATCACCCACAATCGGGAATTTTGAATAAAATGGAAGCGGTGTGTTTGGACTATGGCAATATTGGCAACTGTTATCAAATAAGGCTTTTGCCACTTTTTCTTGTTCGTCAGTATAGCGATTTTCCATTAAGAAAAAGTTGGCTCGCGTTCTCTTTATCAAATTGATGTAGATACCCCACTACGCCCAAATAACCTAAGATAGCAATGGCTGCACCGCCAATAATCAGTTTTTTCATCTAATAATCCTCCAAACGATCAATAAACATAAAAAAGAAACGTAAAACTTAAAGTGAGGTGATTATGCCAAAAAATTGGCTTATATTTTGTATGGATTTAATTAACTTTGGCTATGGATTCAATTGATTGCATTAAAGACTGTTTTACTTTATAGGTGAGAACTACCCTAAAAATTAACCAATAAAAAATGCGGTTATTTCTAACCGCACTTTACTTTTTATTATCTCTCGTTTATTTCTTTGGCGCTTGCATAAAGCGGAAGAAATCACTGTCTGGTTTCAAGATCATCATATTACCAGAACCTTCGAAGCTACTTTCATAGGCTTTTAAGCTACGAATAAAGCTATAAAACTGTGGTTCTTGGGCAAAAGCTTGAGAATACAATTTTGCTGCCGCCGCATCACCATTACCACGCAATTCTTGTGCAGTTTTGTTTGCATTCGCTAAGATCAAGGTCACTTTACGATCCACATCCGCTTGAATGAAGGCAGCTTTTTCTTTACCTTGAGAACGGTGTTCACGCGCAACCGCATCACGTTCTGCACGCATACGTTGGTAAATCGAAGAAGAAACTTCATCCGGTAAATTGATTTGTTTTACGCGAACATCGACGACTTCAATCCCTAATTCAGAGGTACTATCCTGCCCTGAATTTAACGCTTTTTTCGCCCCCGCCATTAATTCACCACGGGTACCTGAAACGATATCTTTAATCGTACGAGTACCAATTTCTGAACGCAGACGGTCATTCACTTTACGGCTTAATAAGCTTGCAGCTTGGTTATAATCGCCACCACCCGTTGCAGTATAGAAACGACCGAAATCGCTGATTTTCCATTTTACATAGGAATCCACCAACAAGTCTTTTTTCTCGACTGTCACAAAACGAGTAGCAGAACCATCAAGGGTACGAATACGCGCATCAAGCACTTTAATGCTATCAATGAAAGGCAATTTGAAATGCAAACCTGGCTCATACACCACAACTTTGTTTTCTGCATCACGTTGTACTTTGTTAAAACGCAACATGATGCCACGCGTGCCTTCAGTTACAACCACGATGCTGGAATATAGCACCGCAGCAATCACCACAATAATCGGAAGTAAAAATTTACGCATTAGTTAAATCTCCCTTGGCGAATGCCTTCATTTGATTGAACTGGTTGAGCCGTTTGCGTTTCTACACGACGTTCCTGTGTTGAAACAGGTGCAGAACTGACCGCACTTTCTGAAGTAGTGGTCACTGGCTTAGCCGTCTTTTTACCCATTAATTGCTCCAATGGCAACACAGTTAAATTGTTACCATTATTGCTGTCTAACATCACTTTAGGTGTGTTTGCCATCACTTTTTCCATGGTTTGAATATAAAGACGCTCTTTTAACAAATCAGGTGCCGCTTTAAATTCAGGTAGAAGACGTTGTAAACGTTCCACTTCCCCTTGCGCATCAAGCACAACACGATCTTTATAAGCCGTTGCTTCTTCAACGATACGCTGAGCATCACCACGAGCGATTGGCTCTTTCTCGCGAGCATAAGCTTCTGCTTCACGAATGTAACGTTGTTCGTCTTCCTGTGCTTTAATCGCATCATCGAAAGCATCTTTCACTTCTTCTGGTGGACGTGCGGATTGGAAGTTCACGTCAATCACTTCAAGTCCCATGTCATAAGGTTTAATAATATCGTTCAACGCTTTCCAAGTATTTTCACGCACCACTGCACGACCTGTTGTCAGCACATCATTCATGGTCATATGGCCGATCACATAACGAAGCGCACTGTCTGTCGCTTGTCCGAGACTATTATCTGCATTACTCACGCTAAACAAGTATTTTTCTGGATTTTGCACGCGATATTGTACTGTCATTTCCACTTTAACCATGTTTTCATCTTTGGTTAACATTGCACCTTGCGTTTTAAGCTCGCGAACTTGTTCTACATTCACTGGAACCACTTTATCAATGAAAGTCGGTTTCCAGTTCAAACCTGGTTGAACGGTAGAATGAAACTCACCAAAACGTAACGTCACACCACGTTCCGCTTCTTTAATGGTGTAAAAACCGCTTGCGCCCCAAATAATTCCCCCGATCACCACAGCAATCGGTAAAATTTTACCTAAATTGAATGAAGGGATATTCGGCGAAGTATTATTTGAACCGCCTTTTTTATTACCCCCACCTAATTTTTTCAACAGATTATTGAATACTTCTTCAATATCTGGTGGTGATTGCTCCTGATTTTTATTGTCTCGCGAGCCCCAGCCATTTTCATTTTGCTTATCTGATGAATTATCTGACTGTTTTGGACCGCTGCTCTGTCCCGGTTTACCCCAAGGATCTTGATCTGGACCGTTTTGCGACATTACGTTCTCCATTTGTCTAAAAATTTTAATGAGTTTATCGAAATAAATGGGGTTAGTCTATGAAAATACAAGTGGCGAATCAAGTTTTATAAAATAAAAAATCCTTGAATATTTTCAAGGATTTTCTTTTATTCATTTACTTGGTAAATCAAGGATTTTTTTATATTTTTTTCGAGTAATTTTTTTCCATCCCAGTGATAAAAATGCGGTTGGATTTTTGACTGATTTATAAATGCCGCAAAGTAAAAAGGCAATTCATCCGTAAAGATCAACTTACCTCTCGGGCAATAATCTGAAAAGATCTGCAGTTGTTCTGGCAAATGCGTCACACTTGATAACTTCACTATTCCTACGCCTTGTGATTTCAATACAGCTTCACGTAAACACCAACAGCGATAAAAGGCCAGGTCTGCATCAGGCTGTTTAGCAAACCAATCTTGTTCTGCTTGTGGCGCAAAATGAGCCATGAGCGCAGAAAAATTCCGTTTTTTGGGAAATTCAATATCAATACCGACCGCACTTTTTTCTGATTCATTAATATGCAGCAATACAGCAACCCAATCACCAGAGTGACTAATATTAAAATCAATATTCTCGACGGGAAATTGTGGTCTGTCACTTTGTGTACGATAAATTCGCCCTAAAAGTGCGGTTGATTTCTCTGCTGTTTTTAGCAACTGCCAAAGTAAAAAATGCGCCAATCGACGGCATTGATGTCGTTGCGTTATCCGAGAATTCCCCTTCGGTTCCGTATGCAAATTCTCAGGGACTAGTTCCCTTGGGATTTCATCAAAAGGAAAAGGTTCTTGAATATTGGCGTAGGCAATAAAAGTTGTCATAAAAATAATGAATAAACATGCAAATTTGATTGCATTATAAAAGGAAATCTACTGCACGCCAACACAAGCTAAAACTCATCAAAGCAAGGTGTTAGATTGAAACTGTGAGCAGTTTCACAGATTTTTCTCTTTAAATACGTTACATTTCAAAAAAGTAATCACAGGAGGTTCTATGTTTAAACAACTTCAACAAGTCGGTAAAGCATTCATGTTGCCGATTGCTATTTTGCCTGCTGCGGGTCTTTTACTTGGGATCGGTGGGGCACTTTCCAATAAAGCAACGGTGCAAGCCTATCCAATTTTAAATAATGAGGCGCTGCAAGGCCTGTTTCAGATCATGTCAGCAGCCGGTAGCGTGGTGTTTGCCAATTTGGCCTTATTATTGTGTATTGGTTTAGGTATCGGCTTAGCTAAACGTGACAAAGGCGTTGCTGCTCTTGCTGCGGTTGTCGGTTATCTCATTATGACGGGTACCATTGCCGCATTAATTCCGATTTTCTCTCCTGATGTAAAAAGCATTGATACAGGTGTGATTGGTGCATTAGTGATGGGCTTGATTACCGTTAAATTACACAATCGCTATCACAACATCCAATTACCACAAGTATTAGGTTTCTTTGGCGGCTCTCGCTTTGTGCCAATCGTTACCGCTTTTTCAGCCATTTTTGTTGGATTAGTTTTCTTCCTCATTTGGCCAACTTTTCAACAATGGCTCGTATCCGCAGGTAAAAGTATCGCTTCCATGGGAACCTTTGGAACATTCTTATATGGTTTCTTAATGCGATTATCTGGTGCGGTTGGCTTACATCACATGATTTATCCGCTGTTTTGGTATTCTGAATTAGGTGGTGTGGAAATGGTCAATGGTGAGATGATTGTTGGTGCACAAAAAATCTTTTTTGCTCAATTAGCGGATCCAAATCACCATGGTTTATTTACTGAAGGGACGCGTTTCTTTGCCGGCCGTTTTGATACCATGATGTTTGGCTTACCCGCTGCCTGTTTAGCTATGTATCACTGTGTACCGAAAAAACGTCGTGCACAAATTGGCGGTTTGTTCCTTGGTGCAGCTCTAACTTCTTTCATTACTGGGATTACCGAACCAATCGAATTCATGTTCTTGTTTGTTGCACCATGGCTTTATGTGTTCCACGCATTCTTAGATGGTGTCTCTTTCTTTATTGCCGATTATTTAAATATCTCTATCGGGAATACTTTCTCTGGTGGTTTTATTGATTTCTTGCTCTTCGGTATCTTACAAGGTGATGAAAACACTCATTGGTTACGTGTGATTTTCGTCGGTATTCCTTGGGCTCTGCTCTATTATTTCTCTTTCGTTTTCTTGATTCGCATCTTTAATGTGATGACTCCAGGGCGTGGTGAAGAAACCGAAGAAAATGTAGAACAAGAAACCAGCTCTCTTACTGAAAATGCACATAAAATTATTGCAGCATTAGGTAGCGCTGAAAATATTGAAAACGTGGATGCGTGTATTACTCGCTTACGTGTTTCTGTTAAGGACGTGAAAGCCGTTGATAAAGCCACATTGAAAAAATTAGGCGCGATTGATGTGCTTGAAGTCGGCGGTGGCGTACAGGCTATTTTCGGTGCTAAAGCCGTTCTCTATAAGAGTGAAGTGAATCAAATCTTAGGAAAAGAAGATTAATTCCTAAAAATAAAGGGCGTTTACCCCGCCCTTTTGAGTAACAAAACAAAAGTGCGGTCAAAATCAACCGCACTTTTTTATTATTTCAACAAATATGCACGTAATTGTGCAAAATCGTCATCCATTTCATCAGAAAGTAATGGTAATTTATTGTGTTTATCCAACGCTTCTGGCAATGGAAGATCGAGCGAAAGAATACGCTCCACAGACTCTTTAAATTTCGCAGGATGTGCCGTACATAAGAAAATACCGGTTTCATCCGCTTTAAGTTGGTCTTTCAATACTTGATAGGCGATAGCGCCGTGTGGTTCACATAAATAACCTTTTGCGTACATGGCTTTTAAGGTTTCTTCTGTTTCGCCATCACTTAACATACCTGAACCTAAATCACTTAAATTCCAGCCATTGCGTTTGAATAGTTCTTCTACACGTGGCCAGTTGTTCGGACGACTGACATCCATCGCATTAGAAAGCGTGGCTACAGTCGCTTTAGGTGCCCAATTACCTGATTCTAAATAACGCGGCACGGTATCGTTCGCATTGGTTGATGCAATAAAGCGTTTAATTGGTAAACCTAATGTTTTCGCAATTAAACCTGCGGTTAAGTTACCAAAGTTACCACTTGGTACAGAAACCACGACGTTATCACGTTTTTCTTTTGGTAACTGCGCGACCGCTTCAAAGTAATAACAAACCTGCGCCAATAAACGGCTAATATTAATGGAGTTTGCTGAGTTTAAACCAATTGCTTGACGTAGTTCGGCATCATCAAACGCTTGTTTGACTAACGCTTGGCACGCATCGAAATCGCCATTAATCGCAACAGTACGGATATTCCCACCTAAAGTACAGAATAGCTTTTCTTGTAATGGGCTGATTTTGCCTTTCGGATATAAAATCACGACATTGATGTTTTCCAATCCGTAAAATGCATGGGCGACTGCCGCGCCGGTATCACCAGATGTCGCTGTTAAAATGGTGATTTTACCATCACTACGCACTGCAGCGAGCGCCTGCGCCATAAAACGGCCACCAAAGTCTTTAAATGCTAACGTTGGACCATGAAATAATTCAAGGGCATAAATATTGTCTTCCACTTTTTCTAATGGTGCCGTAAAGGTGAATGCATTTTTCACCATCGCATCCAAAGTGGCTTTCGGCAATTCTTCACCGATTAAGGCGCCAAGAATTTTTTGGCTACGTTCAACCAATGGTAAAGCTAATAATTCATCAATATTGGTTAAAGCAGGGATCGTTTCAGGAAAGAACAAACCTTGATCTTTGCCAAGTCCTTGACGTACGGCTTGCGCAAAATTCACTTGTTCTTCAGGGTGTTTGATATTGTACAAATTCATTGTATATCCGTTAATTATAGAGTTTTAATAAAATGTTATTCCCCTCTTATAAGAAGAGGGGAAGATGATTGACTGCTTAACCTAGCTCTCTCGCGCCGTCATTATCGACCTTACAAACATGAACAAAACCTTCATTGTTTTGTAAATAATGATTTTCTAAATAAGTCGCCAGTTTTGTTGCGGTTTGTAAATCAGGTGCGATGGAGAAAATCGTTGGGCCAGAGCCTGAAATACCCGTCGCTAACGCGCCTAAATCACGAGTGGCTTGTTTCACTTCCGCGAAATTTGGTAATAAAGATTCACGATAAGGTTCCGCAATCACATCTTTCATCATCATCGCTGCAAGGTTTTCTTGATGCGTGTGACATGCGTGCACAAAGCCACCTAAATGACGACCATGAGAAATCACATCTTGACGTGTGTAGCTTTTCGGTAAAATTGCGCGTGCTTCAGCGGTTGAAACCTCAATGCCTGGATAAGCTAAGACCCAATACCAATTATCAAAAAATGGCAGTTTTTGGCAAATGTTACCGAGGGATTGTACCATAAATTGCACACCGCCTAAGTAACAAGGAGCCACATTATCATAATGGATCGAACCTGAAATACGACCTTCTAGCTCCCCCATCATTTCTAACAATTCCATTTTTGAAAATGGCTCATCGTGGAATTTATTCAATGCCACTAATGCAGCCACGATAGAGCACGCACTTGACCCCAATCCCGAACCAATCGGCATATTTTTCTCAAGAGTCAAACGCAATGGTTTGACTCTCACATTGCGTAATTTTAATTGCTCACTAAACAGAACATAGGCCTGATACACGATATTTTTTTGCGGCTCTTTTGGCAATTTACGCACAAAATAGCCTGCACTTTCGAGTTCAAAACCACTTGGAATAGACTCAATCTGTACGACATCACCTAATAATGAGCCATCAATCGGTGAAATGGCTGCGCCTAATGTGTCAAACCCTACACTAATATTTGCACTCGATGCGGGAGCATAAATTCTTAACATGTTAAGTCCTTTTTAGTGGTGTAATGTTCTTAAAATATCCGCAAAGATACCCGCTGCAGTCACTGCATTACCCGCACCATAACCGCGTAATAACAACGGGATTGGTTGATAATAACGCGTATAGAATGCTAGCGCATTTTCACCGTCCTTCACCTTATACAATGGGTTATTTTGATCCACGGCAATGATTGACACTTTGCAGTGGCCATCTTTAATTTGGCCTACGTAGCGCAATACTTTTCCTTCTGCTTTCGCAGCTTCAACACGTGCTTTAAATTCCGCATCTAATTGTGGCAACATCGCCATAAATTCATCTGCTGATTTGCCTTCAGAGAAGCCTTTCGGTAACACGCCTTCCACTTCCACATCGGAAAGCTCAAGTTCTAGACCTGCTTCACGCGCTAAAATAAGCAATTTACGCGCCACATCTTGCCCCGATAAATCATCACGAGGATCAGGTTCTGTAAAGCCTTTTTCACGCGCAAGTGCGGTCACTTCTGAAAGAGAAAGTCCTTCTTCTAATTTACCGAAGATAAATGAAAGTGAGCCAGATAAAATGCCTTCAAAATACTCAAGTTCATCACCTGCAGCCAATAAATTCTGTAAATTTTCAATAACCGGTAAACCTGCCCCTACGTTAGTTTCGTATAGGAATTTATGTTGGCTCGCTTGTGCATTGCGACGTAATTCGTGGTAATAGGCTAATTCACGGGTATTCGCTTTTTTGTTTGGAGTTACCACGTGGAAGCCTTCTTTTAACGCACGCGCATAAAGTCCTGCGACCGATTCAGCTGTTGTACAATCAACAAAGACTGGGTTCACCACGTGATGTAATTTAATGAAAGATAACAACACATCAAAATCAGAAGGTTGGGTTGCATTTTCAAGGTCTGCTTTCCAATTATCTAAATTCAACCCGTTTTCATCCAAAAGCATTTTGGTTGAATTCGCTAAAGCACAAACACGGATCTCAATGTCCTTTTTTGCAAGATACTCCTTTTGATGCTTGATTTGTTCAATTAACTCACCACCAACGCCACCAACGCCGACTAGAAACATATCGACAACTTTCTTATTATTAAAAAGGGCTTGGTGAGTCGCTTTCACAGCTTCAATCGCTTTATTTTGCGCCACTACCGCTGAAATTGAACGCTCAGAAGAACCTTGTGCAATTGCTACTAAGCTAATATTCGCTTGAGCCAATGCAGTGAAGAAACGAGCAGCGATACCCTTAGCTTGTTTCATGCCATCGCCCACAACAGAGATAATAGAAAGATCTTTTGCCACTTCAATCGGTTCTAAGTCATGCGCTTTTAATTCTGTCGCAAACTCTTGTTCTAAAATCGCTTTCGCTGCATCCGCTGATTTCACTGGCACGCAGAAACTAATACTATATTCAGAAGAAGATTGAGTGATTAAAATAACTGAAATGCCGGCTTTTGACATAGCAGAGAAGACGCGAGCAGCCATCCCAACCATACCTTGCATACCCGGGCCAGAAACGTTAAACATCGCCACGTTATCAAGGTTAGTAATCCCTTTAACCTGTAACTCTTCAGATTTTACATGGCCATCAATTACAGAACCTGGCGCAGATGAATTGCACGTATTTTTAATTACACATGGAATTTGTTTTGGTAATAAGGGACCAATTGTACGAGGATGGATCACTTTCGCTCCAAAATAGGAAAGCTCCATTGCTTCACGATAAGACAGGCTTGGTAATAAACGTGCATCTGGCACTAAACGTGGGTCACAAGTATAAACACCGTCCACATCTGTCCAAATTTCACAAACAGATGCATCTAAACAAGCGGCTAAACAAGCGGCTGAATAATCAGAACCATTACGGCCTAATAACACTAATTCGCCTTTGTCATTGCAAGCAGTAAAACCTGCCATTAAGACAACTTTATCTTTTCCGATACTTTTCGCATCAACGCGTTTTGTAGATTCTTCAATATCAACTGACGATTCTAAATAACCGCCTTGTGCTAATAATTGCTTAACAGGATCAACAATATGAACATTGTATCCACGTGCTTCAAACCACGCTTTCATCATGGCAATTGATAATTTTTCACCACGGCAGTCGATGGTTGCTTTAACCTTATCTTCTACTTTGCCAGCTTGACGGATTTCTTCTAATAAACCTTTAATTTGGGCAAATTCTGCATCAATAAGGGCTTTCGTGCCAGCTAGATCAAATTTATTATTTTCAGCGTGTAAACCATTAATGATGTTATAGAAAATTTCAATGGCTTCGTTAAAGTGGGTATCAGTAGGTTGGTTTAATGCGGCTTTTTCAGAGAGGGCAACAAGATGGTTAGTAATTTTTGCAGGAGCGGATAACACACCGGCAGCTTGCTCTTCCAAATGAGCCTTTTCAATTAATTGAGCCGCTTGTGAAAAACGCTCAGGGTTGGCTAATGAAGTGCCACCAAATTTTAATACGCGCATGATAATATCCTCAGATGTTGTGATTTTTAAATATTAAAAAACCCGCACTAGATTGATGCGGGTTTTCCTGATCCTGTTTGCTACGCACTAACCCGCCCCATTAATTGTCGTAATGGTCATAATAATGGTGGTAATAGTGAAAGTGCGGTTATTTTTCATTGTATTTTTACCTTGAAAAAAAGATGTGTCTAGAAATACCGAAAAAGCGCGAGCTTGTCAAACATAAAATCGAAAAAATGAAGATTTTTTTCTAAAAATCATTACTTTGGTATAGAATAAAACGAGTTTTACATTGGTCAGGAAGGAAATGATGACAATTCAACAAGCACTCGAAACCATTCATCAACAAATCCAAACATCCACTCAACTCGCTCATCGTCCTGAAAGTGCGATCACTTTATTAGCAGTTTCTAAAACCAAACCCAATGAAGCGATTTTAGAAGCCTATCAAGCCGGACAAAAAGCATTTGGGGAGAACTACGTTCAAGAAGGCGTAGATAAAATTCAGTATTTTGAAGCACAGAATATTCAACTTGAATGGCATTTTATTGGCCCACTACAATCTAATAAAACCCGTCTTGTAGCAGAACATTTCGATTGGATGCAAACGTTAGAACGTGCAAAAATTGCCGATCGTTTAAATGAACAACGTCCTGCCAATAAAGCGCCTTTGAATGTTTTAATTCAAATTAATATCAGTGATGAAGCCAGTAAATCAGGTATTCAACCGAGTGAAATGATTGAGCTTGCAAAACACATCGAAAATCTACCGCACTTACGTTTACGTGGATTAATGGCAATCCCTGCACCAACAGATAATATTGCTGAACAAGAAGCGGCTTTTAGCCAAATGGAACAATTATTTGAACAACTTAAAGCCGCCTTCCCGCATCAACAAATTGATACCCTTTCTATGGGAATGACCGATGATATGCAAAGTGCCATAAAATGTGGCTCAACGATGGTACGCATTGGTACAGCCATTTTTGGGGCGAGAGATTATTCGAAAAAATAATGAATAGAAAATAAAAAAGCGGTCAAAATTGACCGCTCTTTTTTTATCTGGATTGAATTAAACTTCTTCGCTCTTTTCAGAGAAACGTTCAATCTTCGCACCTAAGCAACGAAGTTTATCTTCAACGTGCTCATAACCACGATCGATATGATAAATACGATCTACGATAGTTTCACCACTTGCGATACATCCTGCTAACACAAGACTGATTGATGCGCGTAAATCTGTCGCCATCACTTCTGCACCAGAAAGATGCTCAACACCGTGACAAACTGCTGTATTACCTTCAATCTCAGCTTTACCGCCCATACGAATTAATTCTGGAATGTGCATAAAGCGGTTTTCAAAGATGGTTTCAGTAATGATACTGGTGCCTTCTGCCACCATATTTAATAAGGTGAACTGTGCTTGCATATCTGTTGGGAAACCTGGGTGTGGTGCAGTACGAATATTGACAGCTTTCGGACGATTGCCATGCATATCCAATGTAATGCTATCTTCTGTGACTTCAACTTCTGCACCCGCTTCACGAAGTTTATCAATCACCGCATCCATGGTATCCGCTTTAGTATTTTTACATACCACGCGACCACCTGAAATTGCACCTGCGATTAGGAATGTACCAGTTTCAATACGATCTGGCACAATGCTGTGCTCGCAGCCTGTTAAGCACTCAACACCTTCAATCACAACGTGATCAGTACCTGCACCTGTAATTTTCGCGCCCATTTTGTTGAGAAAATCAGCTGTATCGACAATTTCAGGCTCACGTGCGGCATTTTCAATGGTTGTTGTACCTTCCGCAAGTGTTGCCGCCATCATGATAGATAAAGTCGCACCAACGCTCACTTTTTCCATCACAATACGCGTACCTACAAGACGATCAGCAACAACCGCTTTTACGTAACCTTCATCCAGCTCAATCGTTGCACCGAGTTTTTCTAAGCCACTAATGTGAAGATCAACCGGACGTGCACCGATAGAACAACCACCTGGTAAAGAAACTTGGCCTTGATTAAAACGAGCCACCAACGGTGCTAATGCCCAAATAGAAGCACGCATGGTTTTTACTAATTCATATGGCGCAACGAAGTGATCAATTTTAGAACAATCTAATAATACTGCACCTTCAGCATCACGCTCAGCTACAACGCCAAGTTTACGTAAGATTTTTAAGGTTGTATCAATATCTTTTAGTTCTGGTACGTTTGTTAATTTAACCGGCTCAGTTGCCAAAATTGCAGCAAAAAGAATAGGCAGTGCAGCATTTTTTGCACCAGAGATGGTTACAGTACCACTTAAGCGAGATTGCCCGCCATAAACACGAAATTTTTCCATAGAAAATCCTAGCTAGCTTGATGTAATAAACGATCCATTTTCCACTTTGCAGTGGTATAGGTTTTAATAGTTAAAGCGTGAATTTCGCCAGTTTGAAAGTAAGGCATTAATGGCGCGTAAATAGTTTGTTGCTGTTTTAATTTGGGCAGTGCTGAGATTTCATCACTCACTACAATCACACCAAAGTGAGCATTTTCACCTTGAGCATAAACCTCATCTACATTCAGGCTTTCTTTTAAAATACGTTCAATTTCTTGCAGTTCCATTCGGATTTCCGTTTTAATTATGGTCGATAAAAGTGCTAATCCAATGAGATAAATTCACTAAATCAGCAAGGGTTAATAACTGTTCTGGAGGGTTTATCAACCGCACTTTTTTATTTGGTAACTGCTCACAATCGTGTAGAAAATCACACAATAATGCAAAACCAGCAGAATCAATTCGTTTAATATTCGTTAAATCAAATTCAATGATACTTTGATTCGTTAGTTTTTCTGATAAAAAAGAAGCACGTTGCTGCCATAATGGTAACAACGTGTTGCGGGATAGCTCCCCCGATAATTGGAGAGCTATCTTATCATTATTTTGGATTAAATCCCACTTTAACGCAGTCATTCGCTTATTTGCTCAATGTCACGGGTGCTGCGGCAGATTTTTGAATTTGAGCTGTTAAAGCATCAATACCTTGTTGACGTAAAATACCGCTCCATTCGTTTTGTTTGGTGACAACCATGCTCACGCCTTCTGCAACCATGTCATAAGCTTGCCATTCGCCAGTTTTACTGTTTTTACGCCATTTGAAATCTAACTTGATTGGCGCTTGTCCACCATTTTGCACGATGTTTACACGAATGCTTACAAGGTTTTTGTCGCCTACTTCTTTAGCCGGTTCAATTTGAATATTTTGATCGGTGTAAGCGGTTAACACTTGCGCGTAAGCTTGTTCGATAAAATCACTGAATGCTTTAAAGAATTTTTCACGTTGTTCTGGTGTGGTTGATTTAAAGTGTGAACCCAACACCAAAGAACCTGCATAGTTTACTTGCACATAAGGTAATAAATCATTACGCACGATAGTACGTAAATAGTTTGGATCCTTTTTAATTGTTGCCTGATTGTTTTTGATATCGGCAAATAACTTATCTGATGCTTGTTGCATCAACACATAAGGGCTCGTTTCTGCACGTACAGTTTGAGTCACAAAAAGTGCAGTCACTGCAAATGCCATTACGCTAAACCATTTTTTAAACTGAGTAAATTTCATCATAAATCTCCTAAATAAAGATTATTATTTGGCTTCAGGTTCTGCTTTGTCAGCATTACCGTCGGCTTTTTTATCACCGTAAAGGAACTGGCCGATTAAATCTTCCAATACCATTGCGGATTTCGTGTCTTGAATTTGGCTACCGTTTTTTAACATCGCGGTTTCACCATCATCAAAACCCATAGTTAAGGCGATATATTGCTCGCCCAATAATCCCGATGTTTTGATCGATAACGAACTGTTTTCCGGAATTTCTTTATATTCTTCATTAATCGCAATACTGACTTTTGGCAAGTAAGATTTTTCGTCTAATGTAATGTCAGACACACGACCAATCACTACCCCTCCTAGTTTAAGTGGTGCACGGACTTTTAGTCCACCAATATTGTCAAAAGTTGCAGTCACTGTGTAAGATTTTGTTTCACCAAAACCTTGCACATTCGCTACACGTAAGCCTAAAAACACTAACGCGGCGATACCAAGTAGTAAAAATAACCCTACCCAAAATTCATATTTAATTGTTTGTCGCATAAAAATACCCTTTTAGCCTGCCCCAAACATAATGGCAGTTAAGATGAAATCGAGCCCAAGAACCACAAGTGATGCGTGGACAACTGTTCTGGTTGTGGCTTGACTGATACCTTCTGATGTCGGAATACAATCATAACCATTGAATAACGCAATCCACACCACGGCAATGGCGAAAAATACGCTTTTAATAAATCCATTTAGAATGTCATAGCTCCAGCTGACGGCATTTTGCATCACTGACCAGAAGCTACCTGCATCAACACCTTTCCAATCTACGCCGACAAGCGCACCGCCCCAAATACCAATCGCGGTAAAGAGAAGCGCAAGAATTGGCATCGCAATCAACCCAGCCCAAAAGCGTGGTGCAATCACTCGACGTAATGGATCGACCGCCATCATTTCAAGGCTGGAAAGTTGTTCTGTGGCTTTCATTAAGCCAATTTCAGCCGTTAACGCTGAACCTGCACGACCTGCAAATAAAAGTGCGGTCACTACTGGGCCTAATTCACGTAATAAAGACAGCGCTACAAGTTGTCCAAGGCTGGTTTCTGCTGAAAAATCAACTAAGACCACATAACCTTGTAAGCCCAACACCATTCCAATAAATAAACCTGAAAGCAGGATAATTAATAAAGACTGTACACCTAATACGTGTAACTGTTTCACTAATAAAGGAAAATGTTTACGAACTTGCGGTTTACCTACGAGCGCACCGAACAACATAAAGCCTGAGCGGCCTAATGCGCGGAAAAATTTGATTACGCTTCGTCCAAGTGAAGAAATCATATCAACAATCATTTAAATAATTCCTCCACATAATCACCTGCCGGATAATGGAATTTTACCGGACCATCTGCTTCACCTTTCAAGAACTGCACAACTTGAGGATCTTGGCTCGCAAGCAGTTGTTCTGATGTTCCTTCGGCAATCACATGTTTATCCGCAATGATATAGGCATAATCTGCAATGCTTAATATTTCATTCACATCATGGGAAACCACAATAGAGGTTAAATTCAGTGCTTCATTCAAACGTTTAATTAAGCTCACGATCACGCCCATGCTGATTGGATCTTGCCCCGTAAACGGCTCATCAAACATAATTAAATCCGGATCAAGTGCAATCGCTCGCGCCAATGCGGCACGACGCGCCATCCCACCAGAAAGCTCAGAAGGCATTAAATCTGCCGCACCGCGTAAGCCCACCGCTTCTAATTTCATCAACACAATTTGACGAATTAGACTATCCGGCAAGCGCGTATGCTCGCGAATCGGAAATGCCACGTTATCAAACGTGGAAATATCCGTAAATAATGCACCTGATTGGAATAACATTCCCATGCGTTTACGTACTTCGTAAAGCTCGCGATTTGAAAGACGGCAAATATCTTGTCCATCAAACAAAATCTCGCCTTGTTCAGGATATAACTGACCACCGATTAATTTCAGTAGCGTAGTTTTCCCGATCCCTGATGGCCCCATAATGGCCGTAATTTTGCCCTGTTGGACTTTCAAATTCAGGTTATCGTAAATCACACGCTCACCTCGTTTAAAGGTCAGGTTTTTGACTTCGATTAGATTTTTATTCATTAAAATCTCATTGGTTTTACAAGAAGAAATTTATTTTCCTCTCACGTTAAAAAAGTGTGGTCGTTTTGACTGCTATTTTTGTGAAAGGTTCAAGCGACGTTTTAATAGCGTCGTGAAGCCACGTAATAACACAAAAATCAATGACAACACATAAATAGGTAAATTACCCAGTGCAGCATAAGGCGTTTTGCCTTCTGTTGGCACCATTTTATGGGTCAACGTTGTTTCCTCAAATTGAGGCGCTTGCGCTTCAATGTTGCCTTTTGCATCAATAAACACTGAAATACCTGTATTAGTTGCCCGAATTAATGGTTTGCCTAATTCAAGCGCGCGCATTTTAGCCATTTGTAAATGCTGCCAAGGGCCAATGCTATCACCAAACCATGCATCATTAGAAATCGTCAGCAAATAATCTGTTTCTTTTTTCAGATTTTCACGAAGTTGCTCACCAAAAATAATTTCATAACAAATAGCCGGTGCAAAAGCATGTTGTTTTGCCATAAAAGATGGCTGTACCGCATCGCCACTTTGGAACGCAGACATTGGCAAATTAAATACGGAATTAAGTGGACGCAACAAACTTTCTAACGGCACGTACTCACCAAATGGCACGAGATGATGTTTGCTGTAACGATTTTTTGTTGTTAATTCATAAGGGAAATCAGGATTCCCTGCCGTCACAATCGAATTTAATAATTTACCACTTTGCTCATCGCGATATACAGTACCAATCATTACTTCCGTATTTTTCTCTTTCGCGACTTTATCTAAAGCTTCAAAAAATGGCGTGATCGCATTTTCCAAAGTTGGCAATGCCGACTCAGGTAAAATAATCAAATCAGACGTGCCTAAATGCGCCAAAATTTGTTTTTGATAGATGTCTACCGTGGCATAAAGATATTCAGGATCCCATTTTAAATTTTGCTCAATATTACCTTGTGCAAGCGTGACAGTTAGTCCTTTACCTTCTTTGGGTTGAACAAAATTCACCTTACCTGCATAAGCACTTAATCCACCCACAACCAATAATAGCAATGCATTCACGCCGACTAAATTCCATTGTTTTTTCGAGAGTGAAAAAACAAAATTAAAAATGACCGCACTTGCCCAAACGGTAAAGAATGTCATCCCAGTGACACCAAAGATCGGTGCGATCCCGTAGAACGGACTGTCGATTTGGGTATAACCAAATTGTAGCCATGGAAAACCGGTAAACACCCAACCACGCAAGAATTCAGTCAATGTCCAAATCGCGGCAAAAATGACCGCACTTTGCACCTGAAAACGTTGCACTAAATAAGTGAAAAGCATTGGATAAAGTGCAAGGTAAGCCGAAAGTAGGCCGACTAAGAGATAACTCACGCCAAGGGAAGCGCCACCAAATTGATGAATGCTGACATTTAACCAACTTACACCAAAACAGAAAAAGCCCATCGACCACAAAAAAGTAGCAAAAAGTGCGGTTGATTTTTTGGCATTTTTTGCCACAAAAAGCAATCCACCCAACGATACGTAGGCTAATCCCCAATAATCAAACGGCGAAAAGGCAAACACGCCAATTACACCAGAAATCAGAGCAATAAGATAAATCACTAACTTATTCATTTTATCCATACTATAAAAAAATATTCCCCCTCTTTAGCAAAGAGGGGGCTAAGAATATGATTAGACTGAACAACTTATTCAGCTTGTTCTTCCACGCCTTCCATATCCGATAAATGCTCATCCGGAACAGTTACACGCACCTGAATTAAACGGCGGCTATCAGCAGAAGTCACTTTAAATTGAATATTTTCTAAGGTGATTTCTTCACCTCGTTTAGGCAGATAACCAAAGGCTTGCATAATTAAACCACCAATAGTATCCACTTCTTCATCATCGAAATGCGTATTAAATTGCGCATTAAAATCATCAATATCCGTTAGCGCACGCACGGCATAAGCGTGGCGAGAAAGCTGACGAATATCTGCGACATCTTCCTCATCAAATTCGTCTTCAATATCACCAACAATTTGTTCGAGAATATCTTCGATGGTCACCAAACCTGATACCGCACCAAACTCATCCACCACAATCGCCATGTGGAAACGCTCAGAACGAAAATCTTTTAGCATACGATCGACACGTTTACTTTCCGGCACAATCACGACTGGACGTAACAACTTGGAGAGTTCAAACTCTTCCGCATCTTCACGTAAAAACTTAAGCAAATCTTTTGCGTGCAAAATACCTTCAATATTATCACGGTCATCCGTATCTGCAATCACAGGAAAACGAGAGTGGGCGGATTCAATAATGGTATTCAAGCAGGCATCCAGATCTTGATTCGATTCAATAAATACGATTTGAGAGCGTGGAATCATAATATCGCGAACTCGAAGCTCCGCGATTTCCATTACCCCTTCAATCATTTCGCGAGTGTTTTGATCGATTAAATCGTTTTGTTCTGAATCGCGAATGACTTCCACGAGTTCTTCACGATTTTTCAGCTCACCTTGGAAAAAGCGCCCAATAAGTGATTGGAAAAAAGATTTTTTAGTTGTTTCAGTTTGATTACTCGAATGTTCTTCGTTCATAAAATTAAATGTGTTACTGTCGGATTGACTGCGTAAAAAGTAGCATATTTTGACAAAAATCGCAAAAAACTTAAGCTAAATAGCTGAAAATAAAGTGCGGTTAAAAACATAAAAATTTTTAACCGCACTTTCAAGGATTACCTATTTAAACCTAAACTCTGTCCACTGGTAATAGCGTTCACCTGCTTTTTGAATACCGCCATAATTTTGCCACTCGAGATGGTTTGGGGTATCGGGAAGACATTGGGTTTCAAGGGCAATACTGCTGAAATCTTGATAAGTGCCACCTTCACGAGTTGGAGTGCCTGCAAGATAGTTTCCCGTATAAACCTGTAACGCGGCTTGGGATGTGAGCACTTCAAGGCTTAAATCTTCATTAGGAGAAGTCAATAATACGCAAGGTTTTTGCCATGCTTTATTGACGATAAAGGAATGATCGTAACCTTTCGTTACCACTTGATCGCCTTGTTGGAAATCTTGTACGATTGATTTTGCCACACGAAAATCAAAGCTGGTATTCACCACATGTTTAAGTGGTGAATTTGGGATGCCTTCGCCATCAACTGGCAGATAGAAATCCGCATTAAGGCGTAATGTGTGATTCCGCACATCACTGCCCTGCTCCGCATTTTCTAAATTGAAATAAGCGTGGTTTGTTAAATTAAGCGCGGTATCTTTATCACTTTCGGCTTCGTATTCAATTTTTACGCTATTTTCATCGGTCAGTGTGTAAAGCACATTAACTTGTACATTACCTTCAAAACCTTGATCACCATCAGGAGACACAAGGGAAAAACGCACAAAATTCTGACCGCACTCTTCCACTTTCCAACGGCGTTTATCAAAACCTTCTTTACCACCATGTAATTGATGTTTGCCTTGATTCGCAACCAGCTGGATTGTTCGCTCACCTAATTCAAATTGGGCATTAGCAATACGGTTCGCATAGCGTCCTACGCTTGCGCCCAAATAAGCAGTTTGATGAGGATAATCTTCCACTTTGCAGCCGAGTAAAACTTCTCTCAACTCACCATTCACAGGGACTTTACAAGAAAGCCAAGTGGCTCCCCAATCCATAAATTGCACAGTCATGCCATTTGAATTGGTGAGTTGAACAAGTTGATAAGGCTGTCCATCTGGTGCATTGAACGCCGTTTTTTCTAGCATAGACTCACTCCTTGTGAGGCTGTGCAAACGTAGAAATCTTCTTTTAAACCCGTTTGTTTTTCATAATTATCGGCAATGATTTTGCGCACAGCTTCGACTTTATCATGAGGAGCAAGGGCAACAATGCAACCACCGAAACCACCACCAGTCATTCTCGCGCCACCGGTTTTACCAATCACTAATTGAGCAAGTTCAACAAGATAATCGATTTGTGGTACAGTAATCTCGAAATCATCACGCATGGACTCGTGAGATTGCCCCATTAATTCGCCTAATTTTGTTAAATCATTATGTTTTAAGGCTTCAACAGCATCAAGCACACGTTGGTTTTCAGTCACCACATGGCGTGCACGTTTGGCTACTAAAGCATTAAGTGCGGTCAATTCTGCTTCTCTTTTTTGGAATTCTTCTACTGACACATCACGTAACGCTTTTACACCAAAGAATTCTGCGGCTTTCTCACATTGCCAACGGCGTGTGTTGTATTCACCTGTCACCAAATCATGCGGTACATTTGAGTTCACAATAATAACAGCAACATCTTTCGGCACAGGCGTTGGCTGTGTTTCTAAGCTACGGCAATCAATCATTAAGAGATGATCTTTTTGCCCTAAAGCAGAAATCAATTGATCCATATTCCCGCAATTCGCACCTACAAATTTGTTTTCAGCTTTTTGACCAATTAAAGCAATTTCTGTATGTGTTAAAGGTAAATCACTCAATTGTTGGCAAAACTTACCTATCGCCACTTCAAGGGCGGCGGAAGAACTTAAACCAGAAGAATGAGGCACATTTCCTGAAATGACTAAATCAGCACCTTGTTTAAATTGCGGGCAACGTTCTTGAATAAATTTCACGACACCACGCACGTAATTCGCCCATTTTTGCTCACTTTGAGGGAAATCTTCATCAAGAGAAAAGGTATCCTCAAGATCAAGATCTGCGGCATAGACATTCCAAATATGATCAGCACGTTTTGATCCCGCAATGGCTGTACCATAATTGATCGCACAAGGCATCACAAAGCCATCATTGTAGTCGGTATGTTCGCCGATAATGTTCACTCGACCAGGCGCATACACTATCAGTTCAGGTTGCTTGTTATATTTTTGCGTAAAAATGTGTTGGGATTTTTGGACTGGAGTCATATTATTTTCCTTTATCTTTCACACTCCCTCTTAATTCAAGAGGGAAATTATTGCTTAACGTTCTTTATAATGTACTTCGCTTAACGCACGTAATCTTTCTGCGGCTTGTTCTGCGGTGAGGTCACGTTGGCTTTCACCTAGCATCTCATAACCCACCATAAATTTACGTACTGTAGCTGAACGCAATAATGGTGGGTAAAAATGCGCATGAAGCTGCCAATGTTCGTTATCTTCGCCATTAAATGGCGCTGCATGGAAACCCATTGAATACGGGAAAGAGGTTTCAAATAAGTTATCGTATTTCGTTGCCAGTTTTTTCAATATCACGGCAAGATCTTTAGCTTGAGCCTCGGTTAATTCTGTTAAGCGTTTTACATGCACTTTAGGCAACAACAAGGTCTCAAATGGCCACACTGCCCAATAAGGCACCACCGCAACCCAATGCTCGGTTTCCACCACAATACGTTCTTTTTTCTCTAATTCTTTTTGAACGTAGTCTACTAAAAGTACAGAACCGTGCTTTTCATAGTAATTTCGTTGAGCAACATCTTCACGCGAGACTTCATTCGGTAAAAAGCTGTTTGCCCAAATTTGTCCGTGCGGATGTGGATTGGAGCATCCCATTGCTGCACCTTTGTTTTCAAAAATCTGAACCCACTGATATTTTTGGCCCAGTTCACGCAATTGCGCTTGCCACACTTTAATCACTTCTTCAATTTCAAGTGCGGTCAATAATGGCAATGTTTTACTATGATCTGGCGAAAAACAAATAACACGGCTTTCACCACGAGCTTGTCCCATTTGGAAAAGCGGATCGTCTGATTGCTCTGGCGCTGGTGTATTTTCTAATAAAGCCGAGAAATCATTTTTGAATACATAAGGTTTATGGTAATCCGGATTAGGTTCACCGGTAATACGCTTATTACGTGGGCAAAGATAACAGTTTGGATCGTGGCTTGGCTTTTGTTCCTCACTCACTTTTTCTTGCTGCCCCTGCCATGGACGTTTAGCACGATGTGGCGAGACTAAAACCCATTGATCAATTAACGGATTATAACGACGATGCGGATGATCTGTCGGTTCAAATATGGTTTCGCTCATATTTTTGCTCCAAAATGTAAACGATTACAAAATTTTCTTCATAAGATAACAAATTAAAAAAAATAAACCGTGATCATTATCACAAAATCAGGAAATAAGGCGCTAGTCCAATCTCTTTTTTGTGACGAATGTAGCATTTTTGAAAGTAACCGCTTTCAATTTTATTCAAATTTACTATGATAATTGTTATGAAAAAATGAATGAGAGCCCTGTTATGCCTACAATTCGAGATGTTGCTGAATTAGCTTGCGTGTCGGTTGCCACTGTTTCCCGGGTAATTAATCACTCTCCCTCCGTAAGTGAAAAAACCCGTTATTCAGTTCAACGCGCAATGGAGGTTTTAAATTATCAACCCAATGCAAATGCACAAGCTCTGGCGGTACAAAATACTGATACCATTGGCGTGGTGGTTACTGATGTAACGGATCCGTTCTTTGCTATCTTGGTCAAATCAGTCGATAAAGTGGCTGAAGAACATCAAAAAACGATTTTGATCGGTATTGGATACCACCATGCAGAAAAAGAGCGTGAAGCCATTGATACCTTGCTACGTAAGCGTTGTAGTTGCTTGGTTGTTCATTCCAAAGCCCTTTCTGATGAAGAATTACGTCATTATCTTGAAAATGTACCGGGTATGGTTGTGATTAACCGTGTGATTGCGGGCTATGAAAATCGTTGCGTCAGCCTTGATAACCGCCAAGGTACCTATCTTGCCACAGAAATGCTGATTCGTTATGGCCATAAGCACATTGCCTACATTGGATCTAATCACGGTATTTTAGATGAAACCGAACGTAAAGAAGGTTATTTGGCCGCTTTAAGAGATCATCACTTTCCTATTGTCGAACAAGCCATTGTGCATAATTCGCCTGATTTTGAAGGCGGTGAAAAGGCGATGATTGATTTATTGAGCTACAACTCTAACTTAACAGCGGTTGTAGCCTATAATGACACGATGGCTGCGGGAGCAATTTCCGTTTTAAATGAAAACAATATCAAAGTGCCGAAACAGTTTTCCATTGTGGGCTTTGACGATATGCCAATTGCTCGATATTTGATTCCGAAGCTCACCACCATTCGCTATCCAATTGATTTAATGGCAAATTATGCGGCAAAACTGGCTTTGAGCTTAGTTGATTCGTCAATTGTTACACCGACTGTTGTCCAATTTAATCCAACCTTGGTGAGACGTTTTTCTGTAGAAAATGCAATGAAACCGTGATGGAGATCACAAATTTAAACATTGCCATGTAATCGTTTTCATTTATGTGAGTTTGATCACAGATTAACAATTTTGATTTCGTTATGATGGATTCAGTTGCAATAGATGTACGCAACATTCCTCTATTTGGTATATAAAAATCAACAATAAAATCTCTTTCTCTAATAGGAGCGTTTTTATGAAAAAAACAGCAGTATTAAGTGCGGTCGCTTTAGCAATCGGTTTAGGTTCAGCAACTTCAGGTTTCGCAGCCGATAACCGTATTGGTGTTACCATTTATAAATATGATGACAACTTCATGTCATTAATGCGTAAAGAAATCGATAAAGAAGCGAAAGCCCTTGGCGGCATTGAGTTATTGATGAATGACTCTCAAAATGCACAATCTATTCAAAACGACCAAGTAGATGGTTTGCTTTCTAAAGGTGTAAAAGCCTTAGCCATTAACTTAGTGGATCCAGCTGCAGCGTCAACAGTTATCAACAAAGCGAAACAAGATGACATTCCTGTTGTTTTCTTCAATAAAGACCCAGGTGCAAAAGCAATCGGTAGCTATGATCACGCTTACTATGTGGGTACCGATCCGAAAGAATCAGGCTTAATCCAAGGTGATTTAATTGCAAAACAATGGAAAGCAATGCCAGCCTTAGACTTAAATAAAGACGGTAAAATCCAATATGTATTATTAAAAGGTGAACCAGGCCACCCAGATGCTGAAGCGCGTACTAAATATGTGATTGAGCAATTAAATGCTAAAGGTATTCCAACCGAGCAATTATTTATTGATACCGGTATGTGGGATGCAGCAATGGCTAAAGATAAAGTGGATGCATGGTTATCTAGCTCTAAAGCTAACGAAATTGAAATGATCATTTCAAACAATGACGGTATGGCGTTAGGTGCGTTAGAAGCAACCAAAGCACACGGTAAAAAATTACCAATCTTTGGTGTGGATGCATTACCAGAAGTACTTCAATTAATTAAGAAAGGCGAAATTGCTGGTACTGTGTTAAACGATGGTGTTAACCAAGGTAAAGCAGTTGTTCAACTTTCTGCAAACCTTGCTAACGGTAAAGCAGCAACAGAAGGTACAAAATGGAAATTAGAAAACCGTGTTGTACGTATTCCTTATGTTGGTGTAGATAAAGATAACCTAAGTGAATTCTTAAAATAAGAAAATCTATTGCTTTTCTTTAATTTTAGGGGGAAAGGAAACCCAAATTCCCTTTCCCCCTTTTTGATGAGGTTGGATATGACAACTCAAACCCAAGACAGTGATGTACTACTGACGATGACGGATGTCAGTAAGTCTTTCCCCGGTGTAAAAGCCCTTGATCACGCCAATCTAACAGTTCGTTCTCACTCTGTTCATGCCTTAATGGGCGAAAACGGGGCGGGTAAATCGACATTATTAAAATGCCTCTTCGGAATTTATGCCAAAGACGAAGGTGAAATTTTATTCTTAGGCAAACCTGTTGATTTTAAAACATCAAAAGAAGCCCTTGAAAATGGGATTTCAATGGTTCACCAAGAACTTAACTTGGTGCGTCAAACCAGTGTAATGGATAACTTATGGTTGGGTCGCTACCCACTTAAAGGTCCTTTTGTGGATCACGCCAAAATGTATCGTGATACCAAAGCCATTTTTGATGAATTGGACATTGATGTTGATCCAAGAGAAAAAGTGGCCAAACTTTCCGTTTCACAAATGCAGATGATCGAAATTGCGAAAGCGTTCTCTTATAACGCTAAAATCGTCATTATGGATGAGCCTACATCCTCACTTTCAGAAAAAGAAGTGGAACATCTTTTCAAAATTATTCAAAAATTAAAAGATCGCGGCTGTGGCATTATTTATATTTCACACAAAATGGATGAAATCTTCAAAATTTGTGATGAAATCACCATTCTTCGCGATGGTAAATGGATCAATACCGTTCAAGTTAAAGGCACCACCATGGAAGAAATCGTTTCAATGATGGTTGGCCGTGAATTAACACAACGTTTCCCAGAAAAAACAAACGTACCAAAAGAAATCACGCTTGAAGTGGAACATTTAACAGCGGTAAACCAACCGTCTATTCAAGATGTTTCCTTTAATTTACGCAAAGGTGAAATTTTAGGTATTGCGGGTCTTGTTGGTGCAAAACGAACCGATATTGTGGAAGCCATTTTTGGTGTCCGCGAATTAAAAGAAGGGACGATCAAGCTCAACGGAAAAATCGTGAAAAATCATACCGCACTTGAAGCGATTAACCACGGTTTTGCTTTAGTAACTGAAGAGCGTCGTTCAACTGGGATTTATTCAAACCTAAGTATTGAATTTAACTCTTTGATTTCAAATATGAAATCTTACCTCACCCCTTGGAAATTGCTCAGCAATAAAAAAATGGCAAGCGATACACAGTGGGTGATTGATGCGATGAACGTTAAAACCCCTTCTCACAAAACAACGATTGGTTCGCTTTCTGGTGGTAACCAACAAAAAGTGATTATCGGCCGTTGGCTTTTAACCCAACCAGATATCTTAATGCTCGACGAACCAACTCGTGGTATTGATATTGGGGCAAAATTTGAAATTTATCAGCTCATTCAAGAACTCGCTAAAAAAGATAAAGGCATCATCATGATTTCATCAGAAATGCCGGAATTATTAGGCGTAACAGACCGAATTTTGGTCATGAGTAATGGTCGTGTTGCAGGCATCGTTGAAACGGCAAAAACGTCTCAAGAAGAAATTTTGCAACTTGCCGCAAAATATTTATAAATCATAAAGGAACAAATTATGAGTGCCTTACAAAAAAATAAATCATTCGATTTCTTAAAACAAAATGCGATTTATTTTGTGTTGTTGATTTTACTTGGCATCATCATCGCACAAGATCCAACATTCTTGAATGTTCGCAACTTTAGTAACATTTTAACTCAATCATCTGTCCGTCTCATTATCGCTCTAGGTGTTGCAGGCTTGCTTATCACTCAAGGTACCGACTTGTCAGCCGGTCGCCAAGTCGGTTTAGCGGCGGTTATTTCTGCTACCCTCTTACAATCTATGGAAAACATGAACCGCGTGTTCCCAGATTTAGGTGAAATTCCTATTCCAGTAGTTATCCTGACTGTTTGTGCGGTAGGTGCTGTAATCGGCTTAGTGAATGGTTTAGTTATCGCTTATCTCAATGTAACCCCGTTCATTGCAACTATGGGTACCATGATCATCGTTTACGGTTTCAACTCACTTTATTATGATGGCGTAGGTGGTTCACCAATTGCTGGTTTCAGTGAATCTTTCTCTAACTTCGCACAAGGCTTCTTCAGACTTGGTTCGTTCAAATTATCCTACATCACTATTTATGCTGCAATTTGTGCATTCTTAGTTTGGGTAATGTGGAATAAAACACGCTTCGGTAAAAATATCTTTGCTATCGGTGGTAACCCTGAAGCAGCAAAAGTATCTGGCGTAAACGTAGCACGTAACCTTGTTGTGATTTACATGATTGCAGGTATGTTCTATGCATTCGGTGGTATGTTAGAAGCTGGTCGTATCGGTAGTGCTACCAACAACCTCGGTTTCATGTATGAATTAGATGCGATTGCTGCCTGCGTAGTAGGTGGTGTATCTTTTGCTGGTGGTGTGGGTACTGTTATCGGCGTAATCACAGGTGTTATCATCTTCACCGTTATTAACTACGGTTTAACTTACATCGGTGTAAACCCTTACTGGCAATATATCATTAAAGGTAGCATTATCATCCTCGCGGTTGCTATCGACTCCTTAAAATACGCGAAGAAAAAATAATTAAAAACAACAATAAAAATAACCGCACTTTAGCAATAAAGTGCGGTTTTATTTTGAGGTAAATTCTCAAAACAAAAAAGCGAGCCTCTCAGCTCGCTTGATTAATCTCATCAATTACTCGTATTCATCTAACCATTTCAACAAAATCGCTTCCAAAATACTCTCGTTAGATTTCATTGGATCATCATCAAAACCGTCTAGTTCACAAATCCACTTATGCAAATCTGTGAAACGTACCGTTTTAGGATCTAAATCTGGATTACGATCATACAGCTCTTCTGCAATAAGTTGTGCATCAGTCCATTTCATTAGTGAGCTGCCTCATTCGCATGGTTAATATTATATTTAGGGATCTCCACCACTAAATCTTCATCACCTACGACACATTGGCAAGAAAGGCGGCTATCCATTTCTAAGCCCCATGCTTTATCCAACATATCTTCTTCTTGATCGCTAGCTTCATTTAATGAATCAAACCCTTCACGAATCACAACATGGCATGTTGTACAAGCACAAGAACCATCGCAAGCGTGGTGAATTTCCACACCCGCATTATGTGCCACTTCTAATAAGTTATCGCCTGCTGCAGCATCAACCACCATACCCTCTGGGCAAAATTCTTCATTCGGTAAAAAAATCACTTTTGGCATATTACTTTCCTCAATATAAAAAACTCGTTAATTTATAACCGCACTTTATTGCTCAATATCTGACACCAATTTACCTGTTAGCGCTTGGTTAATGGATTTATTCATTCGTCTTGCCGCAAATTCTTGAGTTGCCACATCAAGAGCTTTAATGCCCTGTGCAATAGCATGACGATCTGTACCTTCTTTTACATCCATTAATTGTTTCAATGCATTTTCAATTTGACGGAATTCAGTTTCGGTTAATAAGTCTGCCCCATCTTGCTGTAATGCCACAATCACGCTTTCAATCACACGATCAGCCTCAACACGTTGCTCGGCTAATTCACGGGCTTGCATATCATCTTGTGCATTATCAAAAGAAGCTTTAATCATTGCCGTTACTTCTTCATCCGTTAAACCATAAGAAGGCTTAATTTGAATCGATGCTTGGACTTTTGTGGATTTTTCCATGGCGGTTACACTTAATAAGCCATCTGCATCTACTTGATAAGTCACTCGAATATGAGCCGCGCCTGCCACCATTGGCGGAATACCACGCAACGTAAAACGACCTAAAGAACGGCAATCATCCACCAACTCACGCTCTCCTTGTACCACATGTACCGTCATCGCAGTTTGACCATCTTTAAAGGTGGTAAATTCTTGCGCGCGAGCCACTGGAATCGTGGTGTTACGTGGAATGATTTTCTCAACTAAACCGCCCATGGTTTCAATACCTAAAGAAAGCGGCACCACATCGAGTAACAACATATCGCTGTCATTCTTGTTGCCCACTAAAATATCTGCTTGAATTGCCGCACCTAAGGCTACTACTTTATCTGGGTCAATCGAGGTTAATGGTGTTCTACCAAAAAATTCGCCCACTTGTTCACGTACGTAAGGCACACGAGTTGAGCCTCCAACCATAACCACTTCTTGCACGTCTTCAGCTTCAACATGCGCATCTTTCAATGCTCGACGGCAGGTTAATAAAGAACGTTTTACCAATGAGTGGATTAATTCATTGAATTGGTCACGACTTAACTCACCTTCAAATCCGCGCCAAGAAATGACCGCACTTTGCTCACTTGTTAAAGCAATTTTAGTTTGTGTGGCTAAACTTAAAAGTTCACGTTGTTCATTCACATTTTGTGGTTGAATACCCGCTTGTTCAACAATCCAATCTGCAATTAAATGGTCAAAATCATCACCACCTAAAGCGGTATCTCCACCTGTTGCTAACACTTCAAATACGCCTTTAGATAAGCGTAAAATTGAGATATCAAAGGTACCGCCACCTAAGTCATAAACAGCGATGACGCCCTCTTTTCCGCTATCTAAGCCATACGCCACTGCTGCAGCAGTAGGTTCATTTAATAAACGTAATACATTTAACCCTGCAAGGCGTGCTGCATCTTTTGTACTTTGGCGTTGAGCATCATCAAAATAAGCGGGTACGGTAATCACCACACCAGAAAGCTCACCTGCAAGGCGTTGTTCTGCAATATGATTTAAACGAGATAAAATATCCGCAGAGACTTCAATTGGGCTTTTTTTGCCTTGATGCGTGACCAATAATGGTAACCCATTTTCACTTGCCACAAACTCATAGGGCAAGTTTGTATAACGAGCTTGCACATCGGCAAGACTACGTCCAATCAAACGTTTTACGGAAATAATCGTATTTTTAGGATCAATTGCAGCTTTTGCAAATGCTTCAGTACCCACAAGTTTTTCATTTTCACCATAATAAACGACTGAAGGGACAAGGCTTCTGTCTTGTTCATCATTTAAAATGGTGGCTTGACCGCTACGTACAGCCGCAACTAAAGAGTTTGTTGTACCTAAATCAATCCCTACCGCAAGACGATGTTGATGGGGTGCTGCCGTTTGTCCTGGCTCTGCAATTTGGAGTAATGCCATATCTCTTTTTATCTCTAATAATTAATTCGTTAAGGGCTCGCTATGCCACTGAATAAGCTTGTGCAAATTTATCTTGTTCGGTGAAACTTGCATTGTAATGCGTTTCAATGTTGACTTCGCGTCGTTCACGCTGATTAATATCAGTCGTCTTATCTTCTGAAAGCTCTGGTGTAAAAACAATCATGTGGTTACCATCGAGTTGTTTTACATCTTCTTGCCAATTTTGCCAAAACAGATTTTGGTAAAATGCTTCAATGTCACCATTTAATGCCCAAGCCAAGAAATCCGTATAGGTAAAATTTAAATCATGCCAAGTTAAATCTTTTGGCGAAAAATAATAAATCTTACCGAGATTAGAACCTAAAGAACCACCATTTAAGGCAAAATAACCACCAATGACATCATCTGCAACGAGCAAATATTTTGGTTTATCACCTGATTGATTAAAGGATTTGCTGAAATTCCAGTCCATTAATCCACGTGGTAATTTAAAACTACCTGACCCCAATATACGTAACCAACCATGATGGATTAAAATGCCGCCAGTTTCATAAATGACCGAGCCCATTGGAGAAGAAGTGGGCATTTGCATGGTGAAAAGTTCACGTTCTGCACTGGATTGATCTTTTTTAATCACTTCACAATGATTACGAGCACGCTCAATCCATTGAGAAATGGTTCCCCACGCAGATTTTGAGGCATCAGTCAGTTGTTCTAAAGTTTGCATAATCGGATTTCATTAGTATGAGGGCTGCTACCCATTTATCAATAGCGAAAAGGGCGTATTAAACGCCCTCAAGATTATAATTCAAATAGACGTTCTTCTACTTGGCTAATTTCATCTGCCAATTTTTTTAGAAAACGTAATTTATCGCAGAACTGTGCAGCAGGTGACCATTGTTGCTCATTAAGCTGTGCTTCAAGTGCGGTCAACATTTCTTTTGTTTCTTTTTTGACACGTTTTGCAAAGGATTCTAGCGCATTTTCATCCTGGCTTTGCTCAATATTTTCGAGCTCTTCTCGCCATTCTAATTGCTGCATTAAAAATGTGACATCTTGCGTACTTTTTTGCTCTAAATCCTGTGTTTTCCCTGTATTTAACGCAATAATCGCTTCCGCGCGTAAAATCGGGTCTTTCAAGGTTTTTAATGCATCATTAACTTCTGTGGATTTTTGCATTGCAATGCGTTGTTCTTGCGTATCTGCCGTAACAAAATTATCCGGATGCAAACTCTTTTGAAGCACTAAATAGCGTTCAGATAAAAGTGTTTGATCAACATTGAAAGCAACGGGCAAATCAAAAATAGCAAAAGGATTTGTCATCTTTATTCCTTAAACATGGAAACTTTCACCACATCCACATGATTCTTTCACATTTGGATTGTTATATTTAAAGCCTTCGTTCAATCCTTCTTTGACATAATCTAGCTCAATGCCATCTAAATAAACCAAGCTTTTTGGATCGACTACCACTTTCACGCCATGCTGCTCAAAAACAAGATCGTCATCATTGAGCACATCAACGAATTCAAGCACATAGCCTAAACCCGAACAACCTGATGTTTTCACACCTAAGCGTAAACCGATGCCTTTTCCACGATTTTCAAGAAAAGTACGAACTCGTTGTGCCGCTTTTTCAGTGAGTGTTATAGACATATTCTGATCCTTAAATTGATAAAGTGCGGTCATTTTCACCCGCACTTTGATTACTTACCTTGTTTATTTTTATAGTCAGCGATAGCGGCTTTAATTGCGTCCTCTGCTAAAATTGAGCAGTGAACTTTTACTGGTGGTAATTCAAGTTCTTCCGCAATTTGACTGTTTTTGATTGCACCTGCTTCATCTAAAGATTTGCCTTTTACCCATTCGGTGATTAAAGAACTTGATGCAATCGCAGAGCCACAACCATAAGTTTTAAATTTCGCATCTTCAATAATGCCGCTGTCATTTACTTTGATTTGTAACTGCATAACGTCACCACAAGCCGGTGCGCCAACCATACCCGTTCCTACTGAATTATCTTTTTTATCCATCGAACCTACATTTCGTGGATTTTCATAATGATCGATAACTTTTTCGCTGTACGCCATATTATGTTCCTTTCCTAAATAAGTTGCTATCAGACGGTCTAGCCGCCTTGAAAATTAGTGGGCCGACCACTCAATTGTATTTAAATCAATGCCTTCTTTGAACATATCCCAAAGTGGCGATAATTCACGAAGTTTTGCGACTGCATTACGTGTTAAATTAATGGTGTAATCAATTTCTTCTTCCGTTGTCCAACGACCGAGCGTGAAACGAATTGAGCTATGTGCTAACTCATCATTACGACCTAATGCACGTAGTACATAAGATGGCTCTAAACTCGCGGAAGTACAAGCTGAACCAGAAGAAACTGCCACATCACGCAATGCCATCATTAAGGATTCACCTTCAACATAGTTAAAGCTGATATTTAAATTATTTGCTACGCGGTGTTCCATTGATCCATTTACATAGGTTTCTTCAATTTCTTTTAAACCATTATATAAACGATCGCGTAAAGCTCTGATACGCGGAATCTCTGTCGCCATTTCTTCTTTTGCAATACGATAAGCTTCGCCCATACCCACAATTTGGTGTACAGGTAATGTACCTGAACGCATACCACGCTCATGACCACCACCATGGATAATTGCTTCTAAACGAACACGCGGTTTACGACAAACATATAATGCACCGATACCTTTTGGTCCGTACAATTTGTGGCTAGACATTGACATCAAATCAACCGGTAATTCAGCAAGATTAATTTCGACTTTACCGACACTTTGGGTCGCATCTACGTGGAAAATCGTTTTATTTGCACGGCAAAGCTCACCAATTGCTTTAATATCCTGAATCACACCAATCTCATTATTCACGTGCATAATTGACACAAGAATCGTATCTGGACGCAATGCAGCTTTGAATTTCTCAAGATCGATTAAACCATCTTCTTCTGGATCTAAATAAGTGACTTCAAAGCCTTCACGCTCTAACTGACGACAAGTATCCAATACGGCTTTGTGCTCAGTTTTACAAGTAATAATGTGTTTACCTTTTGTTTGATAAAAGTGCGCCGCACCTTTAATTGCAAGGTTATCTGCTTCTGTTGCACCTGAAGTAAACACAATTTCACGTGAATCTGCACCAATCAAATCCGCAATTTGATTACGTGCAATATCAACCGCTTCTTCAGCTTGCCAGCCAAATTTATGTGAACGAGATGCAGGATTACCGAATACACCATCAATGGTTAAATATTCCATCATTTTTTTAGCCACACGTTCATCAACTGGACATGTTGCAGCATAATCTAAATAAATTGGTAATTTCATTTTCACTCCTAAATAACCACTAAAAATGCTATCAATTTGACCGCACTTTAATCTACTTTCCCATTATTGGTTGACTACAATTAAGTCATCAAAATCTTTGTGAGCTTTATGCTTCCCAGCTTTTTTCTCTACAAGCTCAGCTAATGTAATCTCATCTAAAAAATCAGAAATACGATCACTTAAATCTTGCCATAATGTATGAGTTAAACACTCAACTCCACCTTTGCAATTTCCTTTACCAAGACATCTTGTGACATTAATATTCTCATTTACGGCTGAAATCACCATGCCAATAGAAATTTGATCAGTTGGTAACGCTAAACGATAGCCACCACCTGGGCCACGAACACTTTTTACTAATCCACCACGACGCAATTTTGCAAATAATTGCTCAAGATAAGAAAGTGAAATATTTTGACGTTCTGAGATATCCGCTAAACAAACTGGATTTGTTCCTGCGTGTAGTGCGATATCTAAAATTGCGGTAACCGCATATCGTCCTTTAGATGTTAGTTTCATAAAGCATCCCTATAAATCGCCATCTGGGTAGTTTACCTATCTGACTATGATAGTCAATTTTACTCTTTTTGCAGATTAAGGCGTTTTTCAACCGCACTTAACATTCCTCGCAAAATATTTAGTTCATTTTTTTCTAGAGAAGAACGGTTATAAAGTCGTCTTAACTTTTGTATAACCCCTTGATTTTGAATAAAACCAAGAGACTGATACACCTGTTCCGTATGAGCAAAAAAATACTCCATTTCTTGTGCTGTTGGATAGATATCTTCTATCGTTGAAAGTGCATTTTCCGTTTTATCTTTCGCTAAAAATGCCATTCGCATTTCATAACTTACCAACTGTACTGCCATCGCTAAATTGAGCGAAGAATATTCGGGGTTAGCAGGGATATTTAAATGATAATGACATTTAAGTAATTCTTCATTTGTGAGCCCAACACGCTCACGACCGAACACGATCGCTACTTGACCTTGATGTGCACTGGCTTTCTCTGCACACTCTCTTGGCTCAATCAGCGTACTCTGTAAATGACGTAATCTCGCACTCGTACCAATCACTAATGAGCAATCTTCTATTGCTTGTTCAAAAGTATCAACAATGTGGGCATTACGCACGACATCATCAGCACCTGCTGCTAATGCAATAGATTGCTCATCCACTGATTTTGGTGAGACCAAATAAAGATTGGATAATCCCATTGTTTTCATCGCACGCGCCGCAGAACCGATGTTCCCGCTATGTGATGTTTCAACCAAAACAATTCGAATATTTTGTAACATTTTATGCCCGACTTAAATTTGTGGATATTCTACCATAATAACCGCTAAATATAGTCAAGAATTTTGAAAATATTTTAATTTTTTGTAAATTTTTTAACAAATAGGAGGAATAAGATGTTGACTGGTGGGCTGTGAGAGGCTCGAACTCTCGACCGACGGATTAAGAGTCCGCTGCTCTACCAACTGAGCTAACAACCCAACCGGTTAAATAATGATCTTTAAATAGATGGTGGGTCGTGAAGGATTCGAACCTTCGACCAACGGATTAAAAGTCCGCTGCTCTACCGACTGAGCTAACGACCCATTTGGGAATTCTTCGAAATAAAAGTGGTGGGTCGTGAAGGATTCGAACCTTCGACCAACGGATTAAAAGTCCGCTGCTCTACCGACTGAGCTAACGACCCACATCATTTCGTAACAGGTGCGTATATTACCGATTTTATTTTCTGACGCAAGAAAAATCTGAAGAAATTGTGTTAATTGCGTGAATACTCGTCAATTTCTGACAATATCTTAGAATAAATAAAAAAGGAGAGTATTTCTACTCTCCCTTTTTCTAAGAATCAAAATTCTCTAAAAATTAGTATGCTAACACTGCACGACGGTTTTTAGAGTATGCTGCTTCATCGTGACCTAACACCGCAGGTTTTTCTTCACCGTAAGAAACAGTTGATACTTTACCAGCGTCAACACCTTTACCAGCTAAGAAACCTTTAACTGCATCAGCACGACGTTGACCTAAAGCGATGTTGTACTCTGGAGTACCACGTTCGTCAGTGTTACCTTCAACAACAACTTTAGAAGCTGGAGTTGCATTTAAGTATGCAGCGTGAGCATCTAAGATTTGAACGTATTCACCTTCGATGTTGAATTTGTCGAAACCGAAGTAAACGGTGTTGTAACGTTGTTGAAGATCTTCAACAGAGTAACCACCGAAAGTTTGACCGTTGTTAGCACCGTTGCCTGCTGCATCGTTGTTTGATGAGCTACATGCTGCTAATGCAGCTACTGAACCAGCAACTAATAATGATTTAACAAATTTGTTCATTAGATTTCTCCTCAATGAGTTTTTTTATTTAGTCAAGTATGGAGACCAAGCTGGAAATTTCACTTGGCCATTACTTCCTGGAAGACTCGCTTTAAAGCGACCATCTGCAGAAACTAATTGTAACACCTTTCCTAGCCCTTGTGTAGAGCTGTAAATAATCATGATACCATTAGGAGAAATACTTGGGCTTTCACCTAAGAAAGATGTACTTAATACTTCAGAACTACCGCTAGTGAGATCTTGTTTCACCACGTTGTTATTACCGTTGATCATCACGAGTGTTTTACCATCACTACTGATTTGTGCACTACCGCGACCACCAACTGGTGATGCACCACCACCACTTGCGCTCATGCGATAAACTTGTGGCGAACCGCCTCTATCTGAAGTAAAGAGAATTGAGCTACCATCTGGAGACCATGATGGTTCTGTATTATTACCCGCACCTCGAGTTAATTGAGTCGGTGTACCACCATTTGAGCCCATTACATAGATGTTTAACAAACCATCTTGTGAAGAAGCAAAGGCAAGTTTAGAACCGTCTGGAGAGAATGCTGGCGCACCGTTATGTCCTGGGAAAGAGGCGACCACTTTACGAGAACCTGAACCTAAGTCTTGTACAACAAGTTGGGATTTTTTGTTCTCAAAAGATACGTATGCTAAACGTTTACCATCTGGAGACCAAGCTGGAGACATAATTGGTTGTGAGCTACGATTTACGATAAATTGGTTATAACCATCATAATCTGCTACACGAACTTCATAAGGTTGTGAGCCACCATTTTTTTGTACCACATAAGCGATACGAGTTCTGAAAGCACCACGAATACCGGTTAATTTTTCAAATACTTCATCACTCACAGTATGTGCACCATAACGTAACCATTTATTTGTCACTGTATAGCTATTTTGTGCAAGCACCGCACCAGGTGTACCTGATGCACCTACCGTATCAACCAATTGGTAAGAAATGTTATAACCGCTACCAGTTGATGTCACTTGACCTACCACAACAGCATCAATACCTAAAGCAGTCCAAGCTTCTGGCTTCACTTCAGCTGCAGTCGTTGGTTGTTGTGGCATTTGGCTTACTGGAATTGGGTTAAATTTACCACTATTACGTAAGTCATCTGCAACAATTTGACCAATATTTTCAGGTGCAGAACCTGCGAAAGGAACAACTGCGATAGGACGAGCGCCATCAACACCTTCATCAATCACAATTCGAACTTCATCTTCTGCCATTGCTGTGCTTGCAAATGCAAACATCACCACAAATAGCCCCATAACACGTTTGATCAATTTCATTTAATCACCTTATTTTAACGTTGTTACTTTCTTAAAACCGATTATCGAGCATTGATATCAAAATCGATAGTCGGCGCTTTATATTTCTCATAAATAGCATCAGATGGTGCTGCTGGAACTTTTTTCGTTCTCGCTACCGCACTTAATGCTGCAGTACAAATATCATCAGGTCCAGAAACACGTTGGTAGCCTAAAATAGTACCATCTCGACCGAGCTGGATTTTAATACTACAAACTTTACCGGCAAAGCTTGGGTCTTTTAAGAAACGGCGTTGAATTTCACGTTTAATGACACCCGCATATTGGTCACCAACTTTACCACCATCTCCAGCACCAAGTCCTGCACCACTACCTTGTGTACCACCTTTATTTGCATTACCACCTTTAGATGCACTACCACCACCGACATCACCGCCGTTCATGAAGTCATCTAAAGCCGCTTGATCTGCTTTACGTTTTGCTGCGTCAGCTTTTGCCTTCGCATCAGCCTTCGCTTTCGCTTCTGCATCCGCTTTAGCTTTAGCTTCAGCCTTCTCTTTCGCCTCTGCATCGGCTTTCGCTTTTGCATCGGCTTCAGCTTTTGCCTTAGCCTTGGCATCCGCCTCAGCTTTCGCTTTAGCATCTGCTTCTGCCTTGGCCTTCGCTTTTGCTTCAGCATCGGCTTTCGCTTTTGCCTCAGCCTTCGCTTTAGCATCAGCTTCAGCTTTTTCTTTTGCTTTTTGAGCTTCAGCTTGTGCTTTAGCTTTTGCTTCTTCCTCAGCCTGTTTAGCGGCTGCCGCTAAACGTTTCGCTTCCGCATCAGCTTTTAACTTCGCTGCTTCAGCGGCTTGTTTTGCTTTCGCTTCTTCAGCTTGTTTCTGCTTTTCTAACGCCTCTTGACGAGCAAGTTCTTGTTGCTGTTTTTGCTTCTCAATTTCTTGCTGCTTTTGTTTTTCAAGTTCTTTTTGACGTTGAATTTCCTGCTGACGCTTAATCTCTTCTTGTTTCGCAATTTCTTGCTGATTTGGTTCAGGTTCTGGCTCTGGTTTTTTCTCTTCGACTACAGGTTCTGGTTTTTTCTGTTTATCAGTTTGACCTTTTTTCTGTTGTTGAATACGTCCCCATTCCTGCGCTGCGCTGCCAGTATCGACCATCACAGCTCCCATGGCATCACCTTCACCTTCTCCACCACCCATTATTTCAACGGTTTGATAAAGAGAGCTCCAAATCAACAAACCAAACAATGCAAGGTGCATCGCAATAGAGATGACAAACTCATTTGCACGTTTTTTTCGTCGATTATTCTGCACGGTTTTACCTACTTATTCTTAAATTGGGTTGGTCATTAAACCCACAGACTTAATGCCGGCAAGATGTAGTAAATTCAGTGCTTTAATCACTTCTTCATAAGGTACATCTTTTGCTCCGCCCACTAAGAACATTGTGTTATTGTCTTTATCAAATTCTTGTTTTGATAATTGGGTTACCATTTCTTCGTTAAGGCCTTCTTGGCGTTGACCACCAATAGAAATCGAATACTGCCCTACACCTGCTACTTCTAAGATAACCGGTGTTTTATCTTCATTTGATACATTTTGACTTTGCACCGAATCAGGGAGTTCCACTTGAACGCTCTGACTGATAATCGGCGCGGTTGCCATAAAAATTAACACTAAAACTAAAAGAACATCGAGAAATGGCACGATGTTAATTTCAGATTTAATGTCTTTACGCTGACGACGAGCCATAATTTCCTCTAAAACTTCGCTAAAATCCACCGCACTTTTCGTCTTATTTATTAAGTGCGGTCAATTTTTCATTTATTTTTAATGGGGCGCTTTACCAAAAGCTTGACGATGTAAAATTGTGGTGAATTCATCAATGAAGTTACCATAATTTTGTTCAATCGCATTTACACGTAAGCTTAAACGGTTATACGCCATTACAGCTGGAATCGCCGCAAACAAACCAATTGCGGTTGCGATCAAGGCTTCTGCGATACCTGGAGCAACCATTTGTAATGTTGCTTGTTTCGCACCACTTAATGCCATAAATGCGTGCATGATCCCCCAAACGGTACCAAATAAACCAATATATGGACTTACAGAAGCCACTGTTGCTAAGAAAGGTACACGACTTTCAAGCGCTTCTACTTCACGATTCATCGCAAGGTTCATCGCACGAGTCGTACCTTTGATAATTGCCTCTGGCGCATTCGCATTCACTTGTTTTAAGCGAGAGAATTCTTTAAAGCCGACAAAGAAAATTTGTTCGCTACCCGTTAATACTTCACGACGATTAGATAAACCATCATAAAGCTTATTTAAATCTTCACCAGACCAAAAACGATCTTCAAAAGTGTTTGCTTCTTTTAACGCGCTCGTCAAAATACGGCTACGTTGAATGATGATTGCCCAAGAAATAATTGAGAACGAAATTAAGATCACAATTACAAGTTGAACAACGATACTCGCTTTTAGAAAAAGATCTAAAAAGTTCAATTCTGCAGTCATTGCATACTCCGAAAAGTTATTTACTTTAAAAATGCCGCTTTTAATTCTTCAGGAATTGCGACAGGTTTCATTTTGCCTAGATCAACACAGGCTACCTTAACAGTAGCCTTTGATAACACCACCGTCTCACGAACTAACCGCTGTTCAAAGAGAATTGTTGCTCCTTTCACTGCCGTTATTTCAGTTTCGACAATAAGATAATCATCCAATTTTGCCGGAATACAATAGTCAATAGACATGGTTTTGACCACAAAAGCTAATTGTTGTTCCTGCAATAATGATTGTTGGGAAAAATTAAGCGTTCTTAAATATTCAGTTCGCGCACGCTCAAAGAAATGTAAGTAACGTGCGTGATACACTACTCCGCCCGCATCCGTGTCCTCATAATAGACACGAACCGGAAAGGTAAAACATTGGTTATTCAAAATAATGCTCAAATTATCAGCCATAACAAGCCACTTATTTTAGAACCTGTTCATTAGATGTGCAAGCTCCAAATAATAATATTTGTCTATCGTTCTTATAAAAACCAATGCTGAACAATAGCAATTATTGTGGTGAAATAACCAATATATGGCAAGAAAACAAGCTGCCATATTGCTCGGCGAATATCGAATCCGATACCGTGGATCCACAAATTAATCAATCCCCAAAAAATCGCAAGAACCCAAGCTGGATGTGCAGTACGAAGTGCGGTCGAAAATTGATTTAAATTTAAAAAGAAAGCCGCGGTTAAAAATAACGCTAAAATAAACGAAAGGGTTCGCAAGGAACCCTTATTACTTAATTGATAGAGTGAATTAATCATCATTACTCGTCAAATTTACCTGACTTTTCTTTGCCAATGGTTAATTTAGCACTCACCATAACTGCAGCCAACACACCCACTACCCAAATTACATATAACATATTGTTTCTCCTTAGTATAATGAGTTTTTGTTGTCTTCAACAAAGCTTTCATCCAAGCGGCCAAACATTTTGTAGTATGACCAAATGGTGTAAAGCAATGAGATGGTAACAAATACTAATGCCAAGTAGAACATTAGAGTTAATGTTAATTCACTTGACGTTGCATCCCACATTAACAAGCTTTGTTCAGGGTGAGTACTTGAAGGCATTACAAATGGGAACATTGATACTGCCGCAGTAATAATCACACCAGCCATGGTTAATACAGAGAAGAAGAACGCAAAACCACAACGATTTGCTTTAGATGCAACTACATTTAATAATGCACCAACCACAGCTAATACGGGGAATGCCCATAAAGCTGGATTTTCATTGAAGTTTTTGAACCATGCACCTGCCTCAACTGCCACTTGTTTACCTGAAGCTGGCGCTGATGCTGCAAAGTGATCAATCGTGCTAGTCACCATATAACCGTCTTTGAAAGAAAGCCACACACCTGCAAGCACAAAAGTAATTAATGTCACTAATGCACCGATTTGTGTAATTGCTCTTGCGCGATCACGCAACGCAGCAGTGGTTTTCATTTGTAACCAGTTTGCACCGTGAGTCACTAACATTGCAAGGCTTAACACACCGCAAAGTAATGCGAATGGGTTTAATAATGCAAAGAAAGAACCTGTGTAAGTTGCTTGTGAAAGCTCATTTAATTCGAATGGCACACCTTGTAATAAATTACCAAATGCCACACCGAATACTAATGCAGGTACAAAACCACCCGCAAACAAACCCCAATCCCACATCGCACGCCATGTTGGATTATCAATTTTCGCACGATATTCAAAACCAATTGGACGGAAGAATAACGCAGCTAACACAAGGAATAAGGCAATATAGAAGCCTGAAAACGCTACAGAATAAACAATCGGCCATGCCGCGAAGATTGCACCACCTGCAGTTAATAACCAAACTTGGTTACCATCCCAGTGTGGAGCAATAGAGTTAATCATAATACGTCTTTCTACTTCTTTCTTACCTGCTACGGGTAAAAGTGCGGTCACGCCCATATCGAATCCATCTGTTACAGAGAAACCGATAAGCAATACAACAACTAGCACCCACCAAATAATACGTAGAATTTCATAATCAAGCATAATCCATCTCCTGCTTATTTAGATGATTGCTCAAAATAGTATTTGCCGGTTTTCAATGCACTTGGACCTAAACGTGCATATTTAAACATCAAATACATTTCCGCAATGATGAAGAAGAAGTAAAGTACACAAATTAAACCGATAGAGAACCATAAGTCACCTACACTCAAGTTAGAGGCAGACACACCTACCGGTAATACTTCATAAATCGCCCATGGTTGACGACCAAATTCAGCTAAGAACCAACCAAATTCAATCGCTAAGAATGGCAATGGAATACCCCAAAGCAATGCTTTAAGTAATAAGCGAGAAGAAGTCACTTTGTTACGTAAATTTTGAACAAATGCACCGAAAGCTAATAAGATAATTAAACCACCTGCCGCTAACATACCACGGAACGCCCAGAAGTTAGGACCTACGTTTGGAATAGTATCACGTGCTGCTTGTTTAATTTGTTCATCCGTTGCATCTACAACTTTATCTGTGTAACGTTTTAATAATAAACCAAAACCTAAATCACCTTTGACTTCATCAAATTTTGCTTTAGTTTCTGGATTTACTTGGCCTGCTGATTTTTTCTCTGCTTTTAATTGTGTGAATAAATCATAAGCAACCATACCGTTACGAACACGACCTTCATTTTTTGCTTGAATTTCTTTCAAACCAACGATTTCAGTATCTAAAGAACGCGTTGCAATTAAACCACCTAAATATGGGATTTCAATCGCAAAATCATTTTTCATTTCTGCAGTATTTGGAATCGCCACTGGGTGGAATGGGGCTGGTGCAGGATGAGTTTCAAACTCAGCTTCCATTGCAGCTAATTTCACAGGTTGCGCTTTACCGATGTCGTAACCTGATTCATCACCCATAATTAATACAGCTGATGCCGCGATAAAACCAAAGGTTGCCGCTACAGAGAATGAACGTTTAGCAAAACCGATATCGCGGCCTTTTAATAAATAGAATGCGCTGATACCTAATACAAACATGGCACCGGTTGTATAACCCGCTGTTAATGTGTGTAAGAATTTACTTTGAGCAACTGGATTTAACCAAAGATCTAAGAAGCTGGTCATTTCCATACGAACGGTTTCAAAGTTAAACTCTGCCGCTACCGGATGTTGCATCCAACCATTTGCCACTAAAATCCACATCGCAGAAAGGTTTGAACCAAAGGCTACGCAGTAAGTTGCGAGTAAGTGTTTACCTTTAGTTAAACGATCCCAACCGAAGAAGAATAGCCCCACGAAAGTGGATTCTAAGAAGAATGCAAGTAATGCTTCGATCGCTAATGGTGCACCGAAAATATCACCTACATAGTGAGAATAATAAGACCAGTTTGTCCCGAATTGGAACTCCATAATAATACCGGTCGTTACCCCTAGAGCAAAGTTAATACCAAATAACTTACCCCAGAATTTAGTCATATCTTTATATACTTCTTTGCCCGTTTTAACATAAATGGTTTCCATGATCACAAGAACGAAAGATAAACCTAATGTTAATGGTACAAAAATGAAGTGATATAACGCAGTTAACGCAAACTGCAAGCGTGAGAGATCAACAACGTCTAACATCTCAACTCCTTGTATAAATCTACAAGATTTTCACTTTATGATTACCAAGGATAATCCCAAATAATCACCCCAAACTACTCAACAAAAATCGTTAAGAAACATTGAATTATTTACGTAATAATTGCCTTTTCTATTCTCAAAACAGAATGCAGTAACCGATTACAATATAAACATTCAAAATTTTGCCCTATTCTACTACTATTTATGAGGATAAAAAATAGAAAAAACCGTTATATTGATCACATTTTTTGATATAAGTTACAAAATACCCTATTTAGCGTAACTACAGCGAAATTGATCTACATCAAATCTTGCATATTTATCTCGAATGAAAAAATTTATCTCTATCATAAGGAAACTTTATCGAAAAGAAATAGACAAAATAACCACTAGACAGGGCGACAAGATTTTGCTATTTTTTAGCCTAATGATATTTGGAAAGATTTGTAGGGATTTACAATGAAGAAAATTTGTGTAATTTTGACCGCACTTTTCGGTTCGATGGCACTATCAGCCACTGCAGCACCTATTACAGAAAACAAAGCTGCTCTTCCACAACAATGCACACAGTTATTTAAAGAAACAGAAAATTTGATTGCCCAAGCAGAAAAACAGCCTGGCACTCATACTCAAGTAGGCAAGATCAAAAGCAAACTTAATCAAAGCAAGCAGCAAATTCTTGAAATGGAATTAGCAACTCAACAAAAAAGCTGTGATGTGGGTTTAGCAAGATTAAATAGCATGAAGAGCTATACTGAAGGAACTAACTAAGCAGGTTTCAAAAAGAAAGGACATATTGATATCAATATGTCCTTTTTTTATATCGCTTATTCTGATGGCTTCTGAAGTCCAAAGTGTCGATAAGTTAATGAAGTCGCAATTCTACCTCGAGGCGTACGCTGCAAAAAGCCTTGTTGAATCAAGTAAGGTTCTAAAACATCCTCGATAGTGTCTCGTTCTTCACCTATTGCTGCTGCCAAGTTATCTAATCCAACTGGACCACCATCAAAACGTTCAATCACAGCGGTAAGTAATTTTCTATCTAAGTAATCAAAACCTGCATCATCTACATCTAACATTGAAAGCGCTTGTTTAGCAATGTCTGCTGAAATAATGCCATCATTACGCACATCTGCAAAATCTCGAACGCGACGTAATAAACGGTTTGCAATACGAGGCGTACCACGTGAACGACGCGCGACTTCAAAAGCGGCTTTATCTTCTAATGCTAGATTTAAGCAAGAGGCACTTCTTGTCACAATAGAAGTTAAATCTTCAACGGAATAAAATTCTAAACGCTGAACGATTCCGAAACGATCACGTAATGGCGAAGTTAACGAACCTGCCCGAGTTGTTGCACCAACTAATGTGAAAGGTGGCAAATCTAATTTAATCGAACGCGCAGCAGGCCCTTCACCAATCATAATATCCAGCTGATAATCTTCCATTGCTGGATAAAGCACTTCTTCAATCGCAGGAGAAAGACGGTGAATTTCATCAATGAATAACACATCATGGGGTTCAAGATTTGTCAGCATTGCCGCTAAATCACCCGCTTTTTCAAGTACAGGTCCTGATGTGGTGCGGATATTAACACCCATTTCATTTGCCACAATATTAGCTAGCGTCGTTTTTCCTAAACCTGGAGGACCAAAGATCAACAGATGATCTAAAGCATCTTGACGCAATTTTGCGGCCTTGATGAAAATATCCATCTGCTCTCGCACTTGTGGTTGTCCCACATAGTCGGCTAAAAGCTTTGGACGAATCGCACGATCGATGACATCTTCATCCATTTTTGCCTGACTGCTAATAATTCTATCTGCTTCGATCATATCTGTTTAATCTTTATAACGCGGCTTTTAAAGCTTCGCGAATTAATTGCTCACTGGTTAAGTCTGCTTTAGCCACTTTTTTCACCATTTTTTCAGCATCGGTTGGTTTATAGCCTAATGCAATCAATGCAGCAATCGCTTCATCTGCTGAGCTTTCAGCTTGGCGTAATTCTGAAGTTGAAGGAATATGTTTGCTCTCCACAAAGAAATCACTTTGACGAACATCTTTAAACTTCCCTTTTAACTCCACCAATAAACGTTCAGCCGTTTTCTTGCCCACACCTGGAATTTTAACTAATTTTGATAGTTCTTCTCGCTCAATAGCGTAAGCAAACTGCTCTACTGACATAGCTGATAAAATCGCGAGTGCCAATTTAGGTCCAACACCATTGGTTTTAATTAATTCACGGAATAAAGTGCGGTCAGTTTTTTGGGCAAATCCAAAAAGAAGATGAGCATCTTCACGTACAACAAGATGGGTAAATAAAGTGGTTTCTTGTCCGATTTCAGGTAAGTCATAAAAACTGGTCATCGGTAACAATAATTCGTAACCGACGCCTTGTACATCAAGCAAAATTTCAGGAGGTTGTTTTTCTAATAAGATGCCTTTTAAACGACCGATCATAAGATTTCCATGTAAAAAATTTTTGCATAGAATAAAATAAAACTGGATATTAATCCAGTTAAATTTTTAATCTAAATCGACCTCGGCTATACCTTGTTTTTAAAAGTGCGGTCATTTTTTCGTGAGTTTCTGTGGTTTTGACCGAGCCCGCAATATGTAAGGAATGCTGAATAGTGTGAGCATGAGTGATCGCAATGGCCAAAGCATCTGCCGCATCTGCTTGTGGTTTGTCTGATAGCTTCAAAATTCGTGTCACCATATCTTGTACTTGAACTTTATCTGCAGAACCAATCCCTACGACAGTCTGTTTCACCAAGCGAGCCGCATATTCAAATACAGGTAAATCATGGTTCACTGCTGCCACAATCGCCGTACCACGTGCTTGCCCCAGTTTTAAAGCTGAATCCGCATTTTTAGCCATAAACACTTGTTCAATGGCAAACATATCGGGCTGAAATTGTGTAATGATTTCTGTCACACCGGCATAAATTCGTTTTAATCGTGTAGGTAAATCCTCGACCTGCGTGCGGATTGCTCCACTGCCGAGATATTCTAAATGGCGACCATTTTGTCTAATCACACCATAGCCCGTTACACGAGAACCAGGGTCAATGCCTAAAATAATACTCATAAATTCTCAAAAATAAACGGCCGGTCAATGCCGGCCGTTTTTAGCGTTAATTATTGGTTTGCTTTTGCAGTTGCTTTTGCATCTACATCACAGTTTTTCACAACAATTTTATCTGCTTTTTTGCCTTTGATTAAAAGATTTACTGGCACAACAGAATCGAATTTATCTAAAGTTAAACCACTGTCTACGTTCCAAACATATTTGCCAGAAGTAAATGAAGTGAAGTCTTTTTGAGCTGCATCACGAGCAAAATCTTTCGCAACAACTTTGTTGCCTACCATTACCATTGCCGCTGTTGGCTCTTGGTTTTCGAATTGATAAACTGCAGTTACAGTTTTCTTGTTACAAGTATAAACTACTGTTTTATCCGTTACAGTAGGTGCTGCAGTTTGCTCTGCCTTGTTTTCCATTTTTGGTGCATCGCTTGCACAAGCTGATAAAACAACAAGAGCGGCCATTGCAGGTAATACTTTAGCTAATTTCATTCTAAATCTCCTTAAAATTACAGCTGAGCTGCAACTTCATCACTAATTTCACCGTTATGATATACGTTTTGTACATCGTCACAGTCTTCTAACATGTCAATTAAACGCAACAATTTAGGCGCAGTTTCAAGATCAAGATCAACCGTTGTTGATGGAATCATTGTGACTTCTGCGTTATCAATTTTAAATCCTGCTGCTTCGATTGCATCGCGCACAGAACCTAAATCTTCCCACGCAGTATAGATTTCGAATGAACCATCATCTTGTGGCTGAATATCATCCGCACCGGCTTCGATTGCCGCCTCCATTAACGCATCTTCTTCACCTTCGCTAATTAAAATCAAGCCTTTTTTGCTGAATAAATAGCCCACAGAACCTTCAGTCCCTAAGTTACCACCACATTTAGTGAAACTTGGGCGAACCTGTGAAATGGTTCGATTTGCGTTGTCACTTAGACACTCAACCATCACAGCAGTTCCACCCGGACCATAACCTTCGTAAATTCTTGTTTCCATATTGGTGTCATCACCACCGCCCACACCGCGTTCAATCGCACGGTTAATGGTGTCGCGAGTCATGTTGCTTGATAAAGCTTTATCTACTGCTGCACGTAAACGCGGGTTTGCACTGACATCACCGCCACCAATTTTTGCAGCAGTGACTAATTCACGAATTAATTTTGTAAAAATTTTACCGCGTTGCGCATCTTGTGCTGCTTTACGGTGTTTAATATTTGCCCACTTACTATGGCCTGCCATGTTGTTTTCCTTCTTATCTTAAAAACGTTTGTAAATTATACCCTCTTCTATAGAGGAAAGCCGTTCATCAAATATTTTTTGATAGCCTCGGCATTATTCGGCGATTTCATCATTTGGATCGCTTGTTCAGGTGAAACCCATAGATACGCCAAATGCTCACTTAATATCGGCTCAAATTCCTGCTCAACTGCCAATAAAAACCAATGTTCATGACAGTGAGTCACATTCGGTGCGTATTTATAGCGGAAATGCGGGAAAATTTCAAATTCTATGCTCTTTTTGCAATCAAAAAGTGCGGTCGAATTTTCTTCTATTTTTAATCCAACTTCTTCCCAAACTTCCCGAATGGCGGTTTCTCTTGGTGTTTCATTTCTTTCTAATGTCCCCGTAACAGATTGCCAAAAAGTAGAATCATCTTGACGTTGAAGCATAAGAACACGATGCGTGCTTTCCGCATAAATTACCACGAGAACCGATTGATTATTTTTATATTTCAAACTAGTCATCTGTATAATTGAGAATGGGCAGCATCATACCTTTTCTACTAAAAACTTTCAAAAAAATTACCGCACTTTAAAACTAAAGTGCGGTAATTATCTCAATTATTTTAGTTTAACCAGCCAGCTTGTTGAGCAATAAACAATCCTGCAAAGGCGGTTAAGTAGAATAATCCTATAAGGGATAACCACAATAAGCCGCCTTTTACACTGTGTTTCGCGTGCTTAGTCAGAGATAAATTCAACCAAGCGAAGATTGGCGCAGAAACAAATGAAGCAATCATCGCAAATTTCAGCATTGGACCCACTGCATTATTAAAGTAGAAAATAATCGCTAAACCCGACAATGCGGCTAAAATCATGCCAATGTTTAAAACTCTTACTGAGCTTTCTTGTTTACCAGACAAAATACGTACTGCTTCAACATTAGTACGAGAATAACCATCAATTACCGTAATTGTTGTACCAAACATACACATAAACGCAATCACCGCAATTAATAAGCGAGACCATTCACCGATAGTACTTGCATACATATTGATAAGTTGGGCGATATATTTTCCACCCACCATCTCTACGGTTTCTGGCGAACCATATTGTACTAATGCACCAAGGGCTAAGAAAACAACAGCTAAAATGGCAGTACCGATGTACCCCACATTAAAGTCAAACAAACCATCTTGATAAGACACTTTGGTTAAACGGCGTTTTGCCACCACCCACATTGAGTTAATTGCAGAAATTTCAATTGGTGCAGGCATCCATCCCATCAAAGCAACTAAAAACGCTAATTTACTTAATTCCCATGGAGAAGGCGCGACAAAATCAGGTGCAGCTACGCCATGGATACCATTACGCATAAAGGCGATCACTACAGCGCTCACGGTGGTTACCGTTAAAGCAATCATGATAATTTTCGATAAGCTATCTAATAGACGGTATTTCCCTAACAATAAAATGCCGGTTGTCACAAGGATCACTAATGAGCTCAATACTGGCATTGGTAGAGGGATTGGGGTGATAAACGTTAAAATTGCTGCTGTTAATAACCCTACTGCAGCAGTATTAATCACAGTCGCAAAAATGTTTAAAGCAAGGAATAACCAAAGATAGAATTTCCCTTTTTGACGGTAACCTTCTAACAAGGTATTCCCCGTATCTAAGGTATATTGAACACCGAAACGGAAGAAAGGATATTTGAATAAATTAGCAAGAATAACAATGCTCACTAATTCCCAACCATAGATCGCACCGGCTTGGGTGGATGCAATAATATGTGAACCACCAACAGCTGCTGATGCCATCACGATTCCAGGGCCTAAGGCAGAGAATTTACTCGCCCATGTTGATTTTTCTACTGGAGTTGAAACTTCACTCATAAAATTTTCTCTTATAAATTGACCATAAACCGAAAAAGGCCTTATTTATAATAGAATTTTATTCTTGAGTAAAGTAAATAAAATTCACTTTAAAGATTCAACAAAGAATAAAAATCTAATTATTCTAATTTTTTAGAATATAAGTTCAAAATAAATAAAATCACCACATATTCATGCCAGAAAAGTAATGTGTTTAAGTGAATAAAATTTTTTCAATAAAAAGAAAGTGCGGTCAAAATTGACCGCACTTCTTTATTTTTTAATATTGGCAAAACTACTCAGCTTTAGTCACTGCAATACTCAACTCACCTAATGCCTGCGGATTCGCAAAACTTGGCGCTTCTGTCATTAAACAAGCTGCTGCCGTTGTTTTCGGGAATGCAATCACATCACGGATATTTTCAGTGCCAGTTAAAAGCATCGTTAAACGGTCTAAACCAAATGCTAAACCTGCATGTGGCGGTGTACCGAATTTTAATGCATCCAATAAGAAACCGAATTTTTCACGTTGTTCTTGTTCATTGATACCAAGAATGCGGAATACGGTTTGCTGCATTTTCGGATCGAAAATACGGACAGAGCCACCACCTACTTCGTAGCCATTAATCACCATATCGTAAGCATTTGCTACCGCACTTGTTGGATCTGCTTCTAATTGCTCAGGACTAAAATCTTTTGGTGAAGTGAATGGGTGATGCATTGCAGCAAGATTACCCTCTTCATCACGTTCAAACATTGGGAAATCGATCACCCAAAGTGGTTGCCACTCATCTAAACGAGTTAAGCCAAGATCACGACCTAATTTCAAACGTAACGCGCCCATTGCATCCGTGGTGGTTTGCCATTTGTCTGCACCGAAGAATAAGATATCGCCAGTTTGAGCTTTCACACGTTCAGCTAAGGCTTTCCATACATCTTCATTTAAGAATTTCGCAATCGGGCTTTGTACGCCTTCAAGACCAGCATTAATGTCATTTACTTTTGCCCAAGCTAAACCTTTTGCACCGTAAATGCCAACAAATTGTGTATATTCATCAATTTGTTTACGAGTGATTTCTGTGCCATTTGGTACACGAATGACTGCCACACGGCCGTTTGGATTGTTTGCTGGCTCATTAAATACTTTAAATTCAACGTCTTTAACGATATCAGCTACATCGACTAATTCAAGCGGGTTACGCAAATCTGGTTTATCTGAACCAAAACGAGTCATCGCTTCTTGCCAGGTCATTTGTGGGAATTTACCTAAATCCACACCAATGATGTTTTGCCATAAACCGTGCACCATGCGCTCCATGATCTCACGTACTTCTGGCGCAGTTAAGAAAGAAGTTTCCACATCGATTTGAGTAAATTCAGGCTGACGATCCGCACGTAAGTCTTCATCACGGAAACATTTCACGATTTGATAATAACGATCAAAGCCAGACATCATTAAAAGCTGTTTGAAAAGCTGTGGTGATTGCGGTAATGCATAGAATTTGCCTTTATGTACACGGCTTGGCACTAAATAGTCACGCGCACCTTCTGGTGTCGCTTTAGTAAGCATTGGAGTTTCGATATCAAGGAAACCATTGTCATCCATAAAACGACGCACAAAACTGGTGATTTTCGCACGAGTTTTTAAACGTTGAGCCATTTCTGGACGACGTAAATCTAAATAACGATATTTTAAGCGTTGTTCTTCTGTGTTGTTTTGGTTGAAGTCTAGTGGTAAAGCGTCAGAAGCATTGTAAATGCGTAATTCTTTCGCCAATACTTCTACTTCGCCTGTCGCCATATTTTTATTAACTTGATTATCAGGACGCGCGATCACTTCACCTTTAATTTGAATACAAAATTCATTACGTAAGCCTGAAGCTGCAGTTAACGCTTCTTGATATTTAGGGTCAAAACAAACTTGCACAACACCATCACGATCACGCATATCAATAAAAATTAAACCACCTAAATCGCGACGACGGTGAACCCAACCGCTTAATGTTACTTCTTGTCCAATATGGTTGCGGTTTAATGCACCGCAATAATGTGTACGCATCATTTCTATATTCCTTTCATTTTTCTAAAAATGGATAATTAACGCGTTGATTATACGGAAAAAGACGTGCCTTTTAAATTGAAAAGCGAAATTTATTTGATCCTTTAAAAACTTTCACTAAAATGACCGCAGTTTTTTGCATTTTATCTAAATAAATTCCCTCTCAAGACAACGATAGAACTCAAGAATGATGAAAGATACAATTTTTGCCGCCCCGATTGAAAAACTGGGCGATTTTACTTTTGATGAAAGCGTAGCGGAAGTTTTTCCCGATATGATTCAACGCTCTATTCCGGGCTACTCCAACATTATCACCGCGATTGGTATGTTGGCTGAACGTTTTGTGACTGCCGACAGCCAAGTCTATGATTTAGGCTGTTCACGCGGTGCGGCAGCCCTTTCTATGCGACGTAATATTAAACAACCTAATGTGAAAATTATTGGTGTCGATAATTCTTTGCCAATGGTGGAACGCTGCCGTCAGCATGTGGCGGCTTATCATAGTGATGTGCCCGTAGAAATTCTTTGCGATGATATTCGTCAAATTGAAATTAAGAACGCCTCAATGGTGGTGCTCAACTTCACGTTGCAATTTTTACCACCAGAAGATCGTGTAGCCTTGCTCACAAAAATCTACCAAGGTTTAAACCCAAACGGTGTATTGGTGCTCTCTGAAAAATTCCGTTTTGAAGATGAAAAAGTGAATGAGCTGCTTATTGATCTCCACCACCAATTCAAACGTGCTAACGGTTATAGTGAACTTGAAGTAAGTCAAAAACGCACCGCACTTGAAAATGTAATGCGTACTGACTCAATTAACATCCACAAAGAGCGGTTAAAAAACATCGGATTTTCACATGTAGAATTATGGTTCCAATGTTTTAACTTTGGATCGATGATTGCGGTGAAATAAACTGAAAAAATAAAGTGCGGTCAAAAACATCATGTTTTTTGACCGCACTTTTTATATGTAATTAAGGCTTATGGAATAAGATAGCCCAATTATTTCCCCGTATAATTATCTATTAACGCTTCCAATGCAGGAATTGGTGCCGAGTTATTATCTTCTACAGCATTATCAAACTTAAATTTTAACGAACCATGATTAAGACGACCAGCACCATAATAGCCTGTTACGCGTTCAGGCACCATAGATGTTGCATCTGGTGTATAGGAATACATTAACGATGAAGTCGTATCAAAATTGTTATAAGTATTACCTCCGTTGAGTGATACTACCGAAGATGGTACTTTCTCATCACGAGAAGTTGCTTGGAAGAAATCAAAGCTTTTATTGTTAGCTGCATAGGTAATTGGAGAATAACTTTCTGCTGTTCCCTTCTCTGCAAAAATACTTCCATATTCTTTTATCATGCCGCCTGCTTCACCAGAGAATTTACCTGCACCATTTGCATCATTACCTTGTCGAGAAATCAAAATAGGCTCTTTCGTTGCCCGGAAATAGTTATTTTCAGAAAATACGCTCGATCCCATCGTTGCACCAATACCATACTTAGCACAACCATCATAGAAATTGTTCCACATATGTACACTCATTGTGCGAACTCGAGCATGACGAGAATCACTGTGGTCAAACCAATTATGATGATAGGTAATGTAATTCGGTCCAGACTCACTCTTCATTCCAGCCATACTTGTTTTTCCTGTATCCCAGAAATGACAATGATCAATTGTAACGAATTTAGAATTTGTCTTCACATCAATGGCGCCATCACCTTTCGCATGATCACCACTTCCAGATTTGCCATAAAAGACATCAATATGGTGAATCCAAATATTAGAATTATCAGTATCAAGTGATATGCCATCATCCATCGCTCGCATAATTCCTAAATTGCGAAACTCGACACTCTTAGCATTTCTGACTAAGAAACCAAAACCATAGATAGTAGCATCTTCTCCAATACCTTCGATGGTAATGTTCATTTCGCTATCAGCTTTCTTTCCTTTAATTTGAATGCCTTCAGAGCTACTTCCAAAGGTATCTGTATCGCCATTTTTTATTAAACCCAGAACTCTCACTACCAATGGCGTAGTAATATTACCTTTCTGATAAGCATTGAGAATAGATTGAAGTCCAGTAAAGGAGCCATTACCTAAATGAGCAGTGACAGTCTTCGCATTGTCTTTATTCACATAAATCACTACTGCATTGGATTTCAGCGAGCCGTCATCGTTATAAGCTCCAACGCCAGAGAAGTCTTTATGGGCAAAACCTTCTCGACTGTAATTTTTCACTTGTAGAGCTGTTACTTCACTAAACAAGGTTTCAACCCCTCCTTTTATCGCCACCACTTTCAATGAATAGCTACCCGCCTTAAGTCCTGGAATATCTGCTCTCATATATCCACTATATGCACGTATCAATTCAGCATCAATAGGCATGTAACCCGTATATTGTCCGCCTTTGATATAAACACGATAGGAATCTACTCCTTCTAAAGGCATCCACTTAACATAAACACTTTCTAACCACCCTTTCGCTTCAATAATACTTACGCCATTGTCAGCAACGTTAGAACTAGCGCTGTTATTAGTACTTTGACCATTCGTTGCAAATAAATTTACGGGATGTTCAACATTCGAGTGAGCCTTATTTACTGAAGGTGATGAACTATCATTCAATGATTGTGCCCCAATAGACATACTCGTACATGCAAGAAGCACTGAGAGTAAAATATTTTTTTTCATATAAATACCCATATTTACTTTAGTTTGATTTAATAGTGACATCTATGAGTTATTTTTTCTTATCACAAAGATAACCATATTTTACAATTCAACATCACTATCGATATTTGTCAGATTATGACTATAATTTCACCAAAATAGAAGTATAAAAAAATATTTTTCTTGAATCTAAATTTTAAGTTCCATTCGCGCCAAATCGCATTCTATGGCATAATTTAGCAAACACAATTAAAGAAGGAAAACAACATGAAAATTTTACACACAATGCTTCGAGTAGGTGATTTAGACCGCTCTATTAAATTTTATCAAGATGTTTTAGGTATGCGTTTATTACGCACAAGTGAAAACCCTGAGTATAAATATACACTTGCTTTTTTAGGTTACGAAGATGGCGAAAGCGCTGCAGAAATTGAATTAACATACAACTGGGGCGTAACGGAATATGATCTTGGTAATGCTTACGGACATATTGCTATTGGTGTAGATGATATTTACGCAACTTGTGAAGCGGTACGTGCTCATGGCGGTAAAGTGACTCGCGAAGCCGGCCCGGTTAAAGGCGGCACAACTGTGATTGCATTCGTTGAAGATCCGGATGGTTATAAGATCGAATTTATCGAAAACAAAAGTGCAAAATCAGCTTTAGGGAATTAAGGAATATATTGTGTCAGATACACCTGAAATTCCTTATCATCACCAATTAAAAAATCGCTTCCGTGGCTACTTTCCTGTCATTATTGATGTGGAAACGGCAGGGTTTGATGCCAAAAAAGATGCACTTTTAGAGCTTGCGGCAATCACCTTAAAAATGGATGAAAATGGCAATTTGCAACCTGATCAAAAATGCCATTTTCATATTGAGCCATTTGAGGGGGCGAATATTAATCCCGAATCACTCAAATTCAATGGGATTGATATTCACAATCCATTACGTGGTGCGGTATCTGAATTAGATGCCATCACAGGATTGTTCCAAATGGTGCGTCGTGGACAAAAAGATGCTGAGTGTCAGCGTTCTATCATCGTGGCACACAACGCGGCTTTTGACCAAAGCTTCGTGATGGCTGCTGCTGAACGTACGGGCGTAAAACGTAATCCATTCCACCCTTTTGGGATGTTTGATACGGCAACACTTGCCGGTTTTATGTTTGGACAAACAGTGCTCGTCAAAGCCTGCCAAGCGGCAAAAATTCCTTTTGATGGTAAACAAGCACACTCTGCGCTATATGATACCGAACGTACGGCAGAATTATTTTGCTATATGGTGAATCATTTAAAAGAGCTTGGTGGTTTCCCGCATATTGCTCAAACAAATGAAACGGAAAAAACAGCTGAAAATCAGACCGCACTTTAATTTTCAAAATTTTTTAGAAAAAAGGCTTGCAATCGTTTTCGGTTTACCGTATTTTAAAAAGTAATTCGATTTAGTTATCTAAATAAGAGAGTTTCAAATGAACTTTATCCTTCGTCACCATCATCGCCATTCAACTGAATAATCTTTCAGGCTGTTGGCGTGCTTGGAAGATTTCTTCCGAGCTGACAAGATAAAGATCAAAAAATCTTACCCCTCGGAAGGCAACTTTCGAGGGGTTTTGTTTTATTATCAATTTACAGGAGTTTATTACTATGCGACATCTAACCTTAAATCAATTTTCTTTTATTATGCGACCTTTTTCTTTTAATTAATCAATAAGGAACAACAATATGCTATCTAATCCCGTTGTTATTTCAATTGTCGTGCTACTGGCGTTAAGCCTACTGCGCGTGAACGTGGTTATCGCACTTGTGATTTCTGCTCTTACAGCTGGCTTATGCGGAGACCTAGGTTTAAGCAAAACCATTGAAGCCTTTACAGGCGGTTTAGGTGGTGGTGCTGAAGTCGCGATGAACTATGCGATGCTCGGTGCATTTGCCATTGCGATTTCAAAATCTGGCATCACTGATTTGCTTGCCTACAAAATTATTACCCGCATGAACAAAACACCAACTGGTAAAAATTTAGCCTGGTTTAAATATATGCTACTTGGTATTTTGCTTTTATTCGCCATTTCATCCCAAAACTTACTCCCAGTGCACATTGCATTTATCCCGATTGTAGTGCCACCTTTACTTTCTATTTTTAACCGTTTAAAAATCGATCGTCGTGCAGTTGCTTGTATTATTACCTTCGGTTTAACCGCAACCTATATGATCTTACCGGTTGGTTTCGGGAAAATCTTTATCGAAAGCGTTTTAGTAAAAAATATCAATCTTGCTGGGGCACCACTCGGTTTACAAACTAGTGTTGGTGAAGTTTCTTTTGCTATGCTTATCCCTGTTATTGGTATGATTCTTGGTTTACTCACTGCCGTATTTGTTACCTATCGCAAACCGCGTGAGTATATTGTGACAACGGCAGAACCAACTACAACTGAAATTGAACAACACATTGCAAACATTAAACCGATTCAAATTACCGCAAGTGCGGTCGCCATTGTCGCGACTTTTGCCACACAGCTTTTCACAAGCTCAACTATCATTGGTGGTTTAGTCGGTTTAGTAATTTTCGGTGCTTTTGGTATTTTCAAACTCAAAGAAAGTAACGACATTTTCCAACAAGGTTTACGCTTAATGGCGATGATTGGCTTTGTGATGATTGCGGCTTCTGGTTTCGCCAATGTGATTAATACCACAAGCGGTGTAAAAGAGCTAGTTGATGCACTTTCAACCGGTGTGATTCAAAGCAAAGGCGTTGCGGCATTCTTAATGCTACTCGTTGGGTTATTGATTACCATGGGTATTGGTTCTTCTTTCTCAACCGTGCCAATTATCACCTCAATTTATGTACCACTTTGTCTCTCTTTTGGTTTCTCACCACTTGCGACAGTGGCTATCGTAGGTGTAGCGGCGGCATTAGGGGATGCGGGTTCACCAGCTTCTGACTCCACTCTTGGTCCAACATCCGGTTTGAATATGGATGGTAAGCACGACCACATTTGGGATTCTGTTGTACCAACCTTTATTCACTACAACATTCCATTATTAGCGTTTGGTTGGATTGCAGCCATGACCCTTTAATCGTTATAATCCCTGCATTCATTATGCGGGGATTTTTTTATGTCTATTCAATCATTACTCAATACGCTCGAACAAAAAGTACAGCAACTGACTCAAGCCTATCAAGCTGACTCTGATAAAAAAATCAACGCTAAATTTAACCGCACTTTATTTACTGAAGATTTTGAAACCGTCGGTTTTTATCTCAAAGAAATCCAGCAAAGCTTAACGAAGCTATGTAACCTTCCCCATCAAAATGAAGAACAAATTGTATTTATGGCTGAACATCTTTTAGGGCAATGTACCGCATTGACTGAAGCCATGAATCGCAAACATAGAAAACCCATTCAACAGAAGAAAACAGAACAACCAGTTACAAGCAGTAAATCACAGCACAGCATTCATCGACTTCCGCCAAGAGAGCGTTTAGAGAAATATTATGAAGCCTTGCAGCAACTCACAGAGAAATACGGAGAAGCTAAAGCACAAGCGGATACGGCTCAAACAGATATTCAACGAGATATGCATAAGCAAACAGCCGCAATTTATTTAACGCGTCGTCAAAAATGTTTAGAAGCCATTGAGACCTTAGAAGAATACCTTGTCTTCAAAGAAGCACAAGAAAGTGCGGTCAAAAAATAAGATTTTTTTGAAATAGACTGAAAAGCAAAAATCCCTAAATCTTTCGACTTAGGGATTTTTTGAATTTGATGGCGGAGGAAGTGAGATTCGAACTCACGGAGGGCGTAAACCCTCGCCGGTTTTCAAGACCGGTGCCTTCAACCACTCGACCATTCCTCCGTGATTTAAGCGAGGTGAATAATACGTTTTTTCCCCCACCCCGTCAAGCAAGAAAATAAAAAAATTATCTGACTGACTACTTTTAAATCACTATGTTTTAAAAATACACAAAATAAAAAACGGAACCTATTGGTTCCGTCTTTATGATTAAGATATTACTCTGCTTTCGCTTGTGTCGGTTCAGAATAAATATGGCTAATTGCACTATGATGTCCTGCCGCGCCTTTACCATTAAAGTAATAACGAGACTCCGTCCATTCTACAATTGGGAATGGTTTAGACTCTTCATCTGGTGCTTTCGCTAATGTCATGGCTGCTTTTGTATGTGGCACGGCTGAAATCGTACCAGCACGACCTGTGAACACATAAGAACTTACAAATTTTGCTTTTTCTTGTGGTTCAACTTCTTCAGTTGTGACTTGAGCAACAGGTTCTGATTTATGATGCAAACGTTCTAATGATTCTTGCACTTTCTGTTGAACCGCTTCATTTGCCGGTTGAGTAATGAAATCTAACGCAGGTTGTGCTTCAACTGATTTCTCTTCCACAACAATACCTGTTGCAGGCGTAATCACACCTTTTTTCGTTTTTTCTTGCTCAAGCAACTCATCCACCGATAAGAAATTATTTTCTTTCGGTGCATTCACAGCAGAATAATCGATGCATACTTTACCGCTTGCTAATTCTGGTGAAGCCACCGCAGCAAATAATGGCATTGGGGATTTCACTTCATTACGACGACGGCGTTGATTATTCGATGCACGTAAATGACGAGGTGTACGACGCTGACGTTCTTGACGTGGTTTATCTTCTGTATTATCAACAGCGTTGTTTTCAACCACGTCATTTTTAATTGCAGAAACTTCAACCGCTTCAATCACATTCTCATTTGCATTATTTGTATTGTCATCAATGCGAACGCGTTTACGTAACTCACGACGTTGACGACGCTCAGCTACCGGTTTCTCTGCCTTTTCTTCTTGACGATTATCATCAGAAACATTCGCTAAATTAACCGCACTTTCTGAAATAACCTCTTCATTAACGTTGCGACGATTACGACGATTATTCACACGCTCACGAGTTGGACGTGCATTTTCTTCGTCTGTATTTTTCGCATTGTCACTATTTTCGTTGCGAGAACGACGATTATTACGACGATCTTGATTACGACGATTATTACGATTGCCGTTACGATTATTACGATTGTTTTGGTTTTTCTCTTCTTCTTTTGGCTCAGAAGCAAATAAACCTTTAATTGCTGCAACAATTTTCGCAAACAGTGAAGGACCTTCGGATTTACGCTCAACTGGTGCTGGCGCTGCCGTTGGGATCGATAGCGATACTGCAGCACTTTCCATCACTTGTTCAGATGTCACGGCTGCTGTTTCAATATTACGTGAAACAAGGGATTCTTCTGGTACGAATGCATCGTCTTGTGCTTCATGGAATTTTGCTAAGTTGTAGCTTAATTCGTTCAGCTCTTCACCTTCACGTACGCGGAACACGCTGAAATGCGGGGTTTCCATCGCTTCATTTGGCACCACGATAATCTCTACATCATGGCGTTTTTCGATACTGCTTACTGCTTTACGTTTTTCGTTAAGTAAGTAAGACGCAATTTGTACCGGCACGATAGTGTGTACTTGTTTGGTATTTTCTTTTAACGCTTCTTCTTCGATTAAACGTAAGATTGAAAGTGATAAACTTTCGTTATCACGTACTTTACCCGTACCTTGACAGCGTGGGCAAACATGGTGAGAAGACTCACCTAATGATGGGCTTAAACGCTGACGTGACATTTCCAACAAGCCGAAGCGAGAAATACGGCTGATTTGAATACGCGCACGGTCTTGACGCACGGCATCACGGATACGGTTTTCTACTTCACGTTGGTGACGAACCGGTGTCATATCGATGAAATCGATAACCACTAACCCACCTAAGTCACGTAAACGTAATTGACGAGCAATCTCATCTGCCGCTTCAAGGTTGGTATTTAATGCGGTTTCTTCAATATCACCACCACGAGTTGAACGCGCCGAGTTGATATCGATCGCCGTTAACGCTTCTGTTACATCAATGACAATCGAACCACCAGAAGGTAAACGTACTTCACGTTGGAAGGCGGATTCAATTTGAGATTCAATTTGATAGTGGCTAAATAGCGGCACTTCGCCTTGATACAGTTTCACACGATTGATGAAATCTGGACGTACAAGTTTGATGTGTGCTTTTGCTTTTTCAAATACTTTCGGACTATCAATTAAGATCTCACCGATATCACGACGCAAGTAATCACGGATTGCACGAACGATCACATCACTTTCTTGATGAATTAAAAATGGTGCTGGACGGCTTTGTGAAGCTTGTTTAATTGCTTCCCAATGATGTAAAAGTACTTTTAGGTCCCATTGCAATTCTTCTGGTGATTTACCTACACCCGCTGTACGCACGATGAGACCAACGCCTTCCGGTACATCTAAAGAACTCAATGCTTCTTTTAATTCGATACGTTCATCGCCTTCAATGCGACGAGAGATACCACCTGCACGCGGATTGTTTGGCATAATCACCAAATAACTACCAGCAAGGGAAACAAAAGTGGTTAAGGCCGCGCCTTTATTGCCGCGTTCTTCCTTGTTCACCTGAACGATCACTTCTTGACCTTCGGTCAAAATATCACGGATATTTGGACGACCTTGGAACACATAATCAGCAGGGAAATACTCACGGGCAATTTCTTTTAAAGGAAGGAAGCCATGGCGCTCTGCACCATAATCCACAAAGGCTGCTTCTAAACTCGGCTCTACGCGAGTGATTTTTCCTTTGTAAATATTCGCTTTTTTCTGTTCATGACCTGGACTTTCAATATCCAAGTCGAATAAACGCTGGCCATCGACCAACGCAACGCGCAACTCTTCTTTTTGAGTCGCATTGATTAACATTCTTTTCATTGTCAATTTCTCGTTTTGAATTATCTAAAATACCTTGAAAATTAACCGCACTTTACAGATTTACTGACCTTAGCCATCGACCTCGTGTTTCTCGCGAACAGTCAATCTCACGACTGTGTGTTGCTGGGTGCATTGATAGCATACTCAATTGTTATCTAAGACAATTTTCGTAAAACAATGCGGTGTGTTAATTACGCATTGCAAGGAAGCGTCAACCTTCAAGAAAAATATGTTGATTATCAATGTCTTATGCCATTCGCCGCATTGAGTTTTGACCAACATACAAAATCGCTTTCTAAATGCCAAATTTTAGGCGCAGAAAGACGCTCTATTATCCACATTCGGGGCTAAATTAGCAAGGCATTCTTGCTATTATCACCAGGGATATTGTGATATGATTCAGCCCAATTTTTAAAGGACAGATTCAATGACTGAAAAACAAGAAAAAATCATCAATCAATCCGTCAAAATGCTCACTATTTCTGAAGATGAAGCAGGACAACGCATTGATAATTATTTATTGGCAAAATTAAAAGGTGTACCAAAAAGTTTGATTTATCGCATTCTGCGTAAAGGCGAAGTGCGTGTAAACAAAGGGCGAATCAAACCTGAATATAAATTACAAAATGGTGATGTGGTGCGTGTGCCACCTGTTCGTGTTTCTGAAAAAAATACTGCCCCAATTTCTAAAAACTTGAATAAAGTCGCCTCCCTTGAAAGCCATATTATTTTTGAAGATGATTGTTTATTAGTATTGAACAAACCTTCCGGCATAGCGGTTCATGGTGGGAGTGGTTTGAATTTTGGTGTGATTGAGGCCTTGCGTGCATTACGTCCTGAAGCCCGCTTTTTAGAATTGGTTCACCGTTTAGACAGAGATACATCGGGTATTTTATTAGTCGCAAAAAAACGCTCTACCTTACGCAACTTACACGAACAACTTCGTGTTAAAACCGTGCAAAAAGATTATCTCGCACTCGTACGCGGCCAATGGCAATCTCATGTAAAAGTCGTGCAAGCGCCTTTATTGAAAAATGAACTGGCCAGTGGTGAACGCATCGTCAAAGTCAGTGAGCAAGGTAAACCTTCAGAAACGCGATTTGCTATCGAAGAACGTTATCAAAATGCGACCTTAGTAAAAGCTTCACCCGTAACGGGACGGACCCATCAGATCCGAGTTCATACCCAATATGCCGGTCACCCGATTGCGCTGGATGATAAATACGGTGATAAAGAATTTGATAAATATATGCAAGATCTCGGGCTTAATCGCTTGTTTTTACATGCGTTTTCTATTCGCTTTGAGCACCCTAAAACGGGTGAAACATTACGCCTTAATGCTCAACTAGACGAAAAAATGAAAGCAATTCTGAAAAAACTGCGTGAAAGCAAAGAGATAAACCCATAGACAAGAAAAATGTTTATTGTTATATTTGATGACGGAGACAACTCGTTTCTATCATTAATTAACATATAACAACAAAGGATAGCAAAATGGCAAAAGGACAATCATTACAAGATCCTTATTTGAATGCGTTACGCCGTGAACGTATTCCTGTTTCGATTTATCTCGTTAATGGGATTAAATTACAGGGTCAAATCGAATCATTCGACCAATTCGTGATTTTATTAAAAAACACGGTTAATCAAATGGTGTACAAACACGCAATTTCGACTGTGGTTCCAGCACGTTCTGTTTCTCACCACAATAATGGCGGTCATCATGCAGCACAAACTTCTGATGCTGTAGCGGAAGTAGAAACACAAGCAGAATAATTCTGTTCAATGAACGATTTCATCAGTTTAAGTGCGGTTGAAAATTCACCTGAAATTTCAACCGCACTTTCGTCATCTAAAACAGTCGACAATAGCCAATCGACAAAAGATAAAGCTGTCGTCGTACATGTTTTCTTTTCCCAAAATAAAAACATTGAAGATCTACAAGAATTCCAACTTTTAGCGGAATCTGCCAATGTTGAGATTTTACAAATCATCACCACGAGCCGTGCTACACCACAAGCAAAATATTTTATCGGTGAGGGGAAAGCACAAGAAATTGCTGATGCAGTGAAAGCCTTAGATGCCGATGTTGTTTTGGTGAATCATCAATTAACCCCTGCACAAACCCGTAATTTAGAAAGCATTTGCCAATGTCGTGTAGTGGATCGCACTGGGGTGATTTTAGATATCTTTGCCCAACGAGCCCGATCACACGAAGGGAAATTGCAAGTTGAATTAGCTCAACTTAAGCATTTATCCACTCGATTAGTCCGCCGAAAAACAGGTTTAGATCAGCAAAAAGGTGCAGTTGGATTGCGTGGCCCTGGCGAAACGCAGTTAGAAACGGATCGCCGTTTAATCAAGGTTCGTATCGCACAGTTGCAAAATCGTTTGGCGAAAGTCGAAAAACAACGCAATCAAAATCGCCAAACACGACAAAAAGCGGATATTCCGACCATTTCCTTAGTAGGCTACACCAATGCGGGGAAATCGACACTCTTCAATTTCATCACGCAAGCCAATGTCTATGCGGCAGATCAGCTTTTTGCCACCCTCGATCCCACATTAAGACGTTTGCAAATTCAAGATGTTGGCACAGCGATTCTCGCCGATACCGTTGGTTTCGTTCGCCAACTTCCCCATGATTTAGTTTCCGCTTTTAAATCTACCTTGCAAGAAACGGTAGAAGCCAGTTTGTTATTGCATGTCATTGATGCAGCAGACGCTCGAAAGATCGAAAATATTGAAGCCGTGAATTTAGTATTGGAAGAAATTAAGGCTGACAAAGTACCAGTATTGCTGGTATATAACAAAATCGATTTATTGGAAAATGTGGCACCCCATATTGAATATGATGATGAGAATAAGCCCGTTGCCGTTTATCTTTCAGCACATTCAGGTGAAGGATTAGAGCTGCTACTTGAAGCCATTAAAGTGCGGTTGAAAAATGAGATACTTTCTTTCACCCTTACACTGCTCCCACAAGAGGGAAAAATTCGCCACGCGCTCTATCAATTAAATAGCATTCGTCACGAACAAATTTCAGATGAGGGTGAATTTATCCTCAATGTACAAATTGATAAAGTCGAATGGCTCAAACTTTGTAAACAATTCCCTAAACTGTCAGAAATTATTTACTAATACCGTATTGTTTTAATTTATTGGCAATCGCCGTGTGTGATACACCTAATCGTTGTGCCAATTTACGCGTACTTGGATACTGGGCATAAAATGCACGCAATACACTCGCCTCATATTGTCCCATGATCTCATCCAGCGTTTGCTCACCAAAATCCTCCGCAGAAATGACCGCACTTTGTACGGGTTTTAAATTTAAACTTTCAATATCAAGCTGGTTATTTTTCGCTAAGGAACAGGCGCGATACAAGACATTGTAAAGCTCTCGCACATTACCTTGCCAAGGCTGCCCTTTTAAATAATTCAGAAAATCAGCATTATATTGCGGCATTGAAATCTTAAGCTGAGCACTTATTTCTTGTAAAAAACCGTCCGTTAAAGGTTGAATATCCTCCACTCGCTCACGCAAAGGCGGCACATTTAGCGCTAAAACATTTAAGCGATGGAATAAATCACTGCGTAATTTCCCTTGCTCTAACAGTTTTTCCATAGGTTCTTGTGAAGTACAAATCACTCGAACATTCGCATGATGTTCTTTTTCTTCACCCACTCGACGGAAAGAACCATCCGTTAAAAAACGCAATAATTTTGCCTGTAAACTTAATGAAAGCTCAGCAATGCCATCCAGCAACACCGTGCCTTCGTTAGCATATTCAAAAAAACCAGTGGTTTCACTATCACCTACTTTACGCCCAAACATTTCACTTTCCGCATCTTCATCCGGCAAGCCGGCACAATTTACCGCAATGAATTTTTTCTCACGACGCAAGCTCGCAAAATGGCAAGCTTTTGCTAATAAGTCTTTACCCGTACCCGTTTCACCTTGAATTAAAAGCGGCACATCAAACATCGCAAAACGTTGTGCATTTTCGACCGTACTTTTCATGGAAAGGCTTTGAGTGACAAAGCAAGAGAAAGGATCTTGTGGATTAAATGTCAGCATAAAATAAGCTCAATTTTATTGAATGATGCCAATATGATAGGGAGTTTATTGATATGTGTAAAGATTAATTTACATATAAAAAGGGCAATCCTTGACTGCCCTTTTAGATGGTTTTTTGTATTATTTTTTTACTGCACGATCAAGTTCTTGTGCGATGGTTTCCATGCTTTCTAAACCACCAAACGCAAGATACCAATTGGCTGCATCAAGATACACAATATGTCCATCTTTATACGCTTTGGTTTGTTTGATGATATCGTTATCTAATACTTTTTGTGCGTTGTTAGCTTTTTCTGTAATCGCCGCTGTACGATCCACGACAAGTAAAAAGTCTGGATTTTTTTCTAAGATATATTCAAAACCAACACTTTGTCCGTGCGTAGACGATTTGATGCTGTCATCAATCGGTTTAAAACCAAATTTTTGATACACCATACCATAACGAGAACCATCACCAAAGGCACTGATTTTACTTTCATTAACAAGTACCAATAAGGCGGTTTTACCTTTCGCATCTTTGGCGACTTGGTCAACCTTACTTTCTAATGCTGAAAGTTTTTCTTTCGCAACATTTTCTTTACCAAAGATCTGACCAAGTGCGGTCACATTTTGTTGAAAACTCGGGTAGTAATTCGTGTAGTCATTTTCAACATTAAATACTGGCGCAATTTCTTTAAATTTGTCGATCATTTTTTCTTGACGTTTAGACGCGATGATCAAATCCGGATTGAGTTCATTAATTTGCTCCAATGATTGTTCTTTCAAATCACCGACATTCTTATATTTTTTGTCTGCAAATTCTGAAAGATAGTTTGGAATTTTTCCACTTTGTGGGAAGCCCACGATTTTATCTTGTACACCTAATGCACGAAGTGTGTCTGCCGCCCCAAAATCAAGCACAATGACACGCTGTGGATTTTGTGGCACAACCTGTTTTCCAGCGGCATTTTCAACGGTAATATCTGCTGCTTGAGCAACACCGACCAAAGCAAAAAGTGAAAGTGCTAATGTTGATAGTGTTTTTTTCATGAAGATTTCCTTATTTATCTAAAATAAACGGCAATTTTATGGTTGTCGATATCCTGAATAGGTATCGCCATATCATAAATATCTTGTAGCACGGGTGATTGCATAATGTGGTTAACTTCCCCTTGGTGTACCAATTTTCCATTTTTCATGGCAACAATGTAGTCTGAGTAACAAGAGGCAAAATTAATATCGTGAATCACAATCACCACGGTTTTGTTGAGTTCTGTCGCTAATTTGCGCAAAACTTGCATGATCTGCACTGAATGTTTCATATCCAGATTATTTAATGGTTCATCCAATAAAATATAATCCGTATCTTGTGCAAGCGTCATCGCAATATAAGCGCGTTGTCGCTGACCACCACTTAAGTTGTCGATATATTGATGACGAATATCATCTAAATTCATATAGGCAATGGCATTATCAATAAAAGTGCGGTCAGTTTGGGTTAAGTTTCCTTTGCTATAAGGAAAACGGCCAAAAGCGACTAAATCTTCAATGGTTAGACGCAAATTAATGTTGTTCGTTTGCTTTAAAATCGCAAGTTGTTTTGCAATATCGCTACTTTTCTTACGATTGAGCAATTCACCGTTGAGATAGATCTCGCCACTATCAGCATTCAACAAACGGCTCATAATAGACAGCACCGTACTCTTCCCCGCGCCATTCGGCCCGATAAAAGACGTAATTTTCCCCGTAGGAATGGTGATGGACACATTATCCACCACCTTTTTGCTTCCGTAACTTTTAGTAATATTGCGAATTTCTATTGCCATTTTTTGTTTGCTCTTAATAACAAATAAATAAAGTACACGCCACCGACAAAATTAACGATGATGCTTAATGTCGTGCGGAACGTAAAAATATGGGTCACTAATAATTGTCCTAAAACCAAGGTTATGATGGAAATTAACATCGCGGCAGGAATTAAGACTTTATGGCGATAATCACGAATAAATTCAAAGGTCACATTCATTACCAATAACCCAAGGAAAGTAAGTGGACCAACAAGTGCGGTCGACACTGACGTTAAAATTGCCACGAGAATTAATAGGACTTTTAAGGTCTTTTGATAATCAATCCCTAAATTAATAGCATTTTCTCTTCCTAACGCCAACACATCAAAGCAATGCCAATATCTCAAACTGAAAACAATTGTCACCACTAAAATGACTAATGCCACCCACAAGATTTGTGTATTGATTCGGTTGAAGCTTGCAAAGCCAATATCTTGTGCGATCTGGAATTCATTTGGATCAATCAACACTTCCATAAACGTCGTTAAGCTGCCAAAGAAGGTGCCGAAAATAATCCCAACAAGCAATAAGAAGAAAATATTTTGGTTTTCTTTCTTAAACAGGAAGTGATAAAGCGCTAATGAAAACGCCATCATTAATCCCGTACACAATACAAACAAGGCAATGGAATTCATTGAAAGCAATGTGGTCGAACCGAAAAGGAAAATAATCGCCGTTTGAATCAATAAATACAGCGAATCTAACCCTAAAATACTTGGGGTAAGAATTCGGTTATTCACAACCGTTTGGAAGATCATCGTAGCAAGTGCAATTGCAGCACCTGTGATCACAATCGCAATTAATGATAAGGCACGATTTTCCAAGGCATATTGCCAACGGTTCGGTAAGTTGTAGCCTAAATAAAGTGCAAGAGAAACCATGGCTAACAACGACAATACAATCAGTTGAGAAGAAGATTTCTTAGCCATTTCTATACCGTTTTAATAATAAAAATAAGAAGATACCACTGCCAAATACACCAACTACGGCATTAATGGAAATCTCATAAGGATAAATCACACTTCGACCTAAGATATCGCAGAATAAAACAAATACAGCACCTAACAAGGCTGTATGAGATAACACTTTCTTCAAGTTATCCCCTAAATAAAGGGTGACGATATTCGGAATAATTAGCCCTAAGAAAGGGATCACACCCACAGACACGATAATAATCGAAGACACCACCGCCACAATGAGCAATCCGAGATAAAGTACTTGGTTGTAATTTAGACCAAGATTAACCGCAAAGTCTTTCCCCATCCCGACAATAGAAAAACGATGCGCAAATAAATAAGCCACGATGAGTGTAGGAATACTGAAATACAACAATTCATAACGACCAGACATCACAAGCGAAAAATCCCCTTGTAACCATCCCGATAAGTTTTGTAACAAGTCTTCTTTGTAAGCAATAAAGGCGGTAATCGAGCTAATAATATTACCAAACATAATCCCTACTAAAGGTACAAAAATGGTGTCCTTGAATTTCAAACGGGACAGAATCGTCATAAATAACAATGTACCAAGGAAAGAGACGATCACTGCAATCGCGGTTTTTAACAACATTGAGGCCGTTGGGAAAAATAGCATCGCCATTAAAATCCCTAATCTTGCACTATCCATGGTGCCCGCAGTGGTGGGAGAAACAAATCGGTTTCGACTGAGTTGCTGCATCACTAAGCCACAAATACTTAAGGATGCACCCGCAATCAAGATACTGATTAAACGAGGCACTCGACTGATGAAAAATATCTGCCATTGATTACCTTCAAAATTCAGTAACCCTTGCAGATTAACAGTACTTACCCCGAGAAAAAGTGAAACAAAGGAAAGCACGATCAAAAGAAAAATCAGATAACGTCGCTTAATCATAAAAATGAGAATAATTCTAAAATGCAAAAAGAATAGCATATTGAAGGAAAAGAGAAAAGATGAAGTGCGGTCAGTTTTCGGCTAATTTTTAGGCGTATAAAAAATGCGGTCAAATTTGACCGCACTTTATTCGCTATAATTTTAATGTTCTTTCAACTTCTTTCGCTCGAACTAAGAATTGCTTACGTTCTGCTGTTGCCATTCCACTGCTGGTACCTGGCAATTTCACCGTAAGCGGGTTCACCGCACGTTCATTAATATGAAACTCATAGTGTAAGTGTGGACCGGTTGAAATCCCTGTATTACCGGTTAATGCAATACGCTCCCCTTTCTTCACAGTTTGACCTGCACTCACCAAAGCACGACTTAAATGCATATACACCGTTTGATATTCACGACCATGGCGTATCACCACATAACGTCCTGCACCACCTGCTTGATAAGCCACTTTTTCTACCACACCTTCTGCTGGCGCAATAACTGGCGTGCCTGGTGAAACAGCAAAGTCCACCCCTTTATGCGGTCGAACACGTCCTGTTACCGGATGTCGGCGATTTGGGTTAAATGGTGATGAAATACGCGCTTGACGTTGCAATGGATAACGTGCAAAGCCTTTACCAAGGGTTTCCCCTTGCTTATCGTAGTAACGACCATTGGCGGCTTGAATACCATAATAGCTCTTACCATCTGCCATGATGTGAATGGCTTCAACGTTACCTTGACCGGTTAATTTATCACCTAAATATTCACGTGATACTAAAATCGCAAATTTGGTGCCTTTACTGAGTTTTTGAAGACTTACCTGCCACTGTAACGCAGAGCTTAACTGGCTGATTTGACGACCATCCAAACCTAAATCACGCAAACTTGATGCAAAAGATCCGTTAATCGTGCCTTTTAGCACCTCTTTCTTCCAGATACTTTTCTTCTCTAGAATTTGGCGTTTAAACTTACCGTCTTCCGTGCGTTCATAAATACGTTCTTCTTTTTCAGACACCAACCAGTTTAAATACTCCAGCTGATCTTCTTTATCTAAAATCCAATAGAACTGCTGACCGGCGCGTAAGTTTTTTAATTCAGGATATTCGGCAATTAAATTTTTCGCCGTATCATCTTCTAAACCAGAAAGCTCTAACACGTCTTTTAAAGAGTCGCCACGCACCACGGTATGACTAAATTGATCGGTAATACGCAATGCCTGATCAGCTACATCTAAAATGCCACTGAGCGCATCTTGTGCATCTTTTGGCAAATCAGTTAGCTCATCAAACTGTGGTTTAATTTCATCTACTTCATCATCTTTGGCTTGAAGATCATCATCGTAAGAAGTCGCATCTTCCGTATTCGCATTCTGCTTAGTTTCAGGATGTTCGCCTGCTTGAGTTTGTTGCTTATCTGATTCTGTTTTTTCAGGTGTAAGGGATTGATATTGAACGTTATCCACCATCTCTGGCTCAAGATTACTTTGCAAAGAAGGATCATAATCAGCGGTATCTTTAAAAGCGAGGAAAATACCCGTTAAAATAAGCAAAAGTGCGGCAAAAAAAATCGCCGCTTTTATACGGGATTTTCGTTTCCGTCGATCTCTAGCTAATTTAACGTGTTGCAAAATAGATACCTTTAAAATGAATAAAAAGCTTTTCGCTCTTCAGACTACAAACTCTAAAAAAAATTCATTTTACCCTAAAAATGTCAAATCTTATGCCTAAATATTAGGCATAGTCAGAATTTCTTGAGAAAAACAAGGAAATGAGCTATTTTAGTGAGCCATTTTTAAAGGGGGGATTATGCAGATTCACGCCATTCAACCAGCCCAACCAACACCATTAATTACGCTGAAAAATATCAATGTGGTCTTTGAACAAAAGACAGCATTACGGGATATTAATTTCAGCATTTATCCTAATTCAATTATCACCATTGTAGGCCCAAATGGTGGGGGGAAATCGACCCTCTTGAAAACCTTATTAAAATTACAACCGCCGACATCCGGTGAGGTGATTTATAGCACCAATGTCAGAATTGGCTATGTCCCACAAAAAATTCACCTCGATCACAGCTTACCAATGACGGTTGAGCGTTTTCTGGCACTCAAAAAAGGGGTTAAAACGCAAGAAATATCAACCGCACTTGAGCAACTCTCTATCACTCATTTGAGAAAAAATAATATGCAAAAACTCTCAGGTGGGGAAATGCAACGCGTGTTATTAGCTCGTGCGATTTTGAACAAACCCAATTTACTGGTGCTAGATGAACCAACTCAAGGGGTCGATATTAATGGTCAAGCTGAACTTTATCAGCTGATTCACCGTACTCAACAAGCCTTAAATTGTGCGGTTTTAATGGTTTCCCATGATTTGCATATCGTGATGGCGGACAGTAAAGAAGTGTTGTGCATCAATCAACATATTCGCTGTGCCGGCACACCCGAAAGTTTATCGAATGATCCAACATTTATACGCCTTTGGGGCAACCAAATCTCACAAAATGTGGGCTTTTATACGCACCATCATAATCATCATAATATGCACGGTGATGTTTGTAGTTGCAGTGCCAATCCATCTGAATGCCAACAATAAGGAAAAATCATGTTTGAGATTTTATTTCCCGCCTTGCTTACAGGCTTACTGCTTTCCTTAATTACCGCACCACTGGGTGCTTTTGTGGTGTGGCGTAAAATGGCTTATTTTGGTGATACCCTTTCCCACTCAGCCTTGCTTGGTGTGGCGTTAGGGATTTTCTTACAAATTAACCCTTATGTTGCCATTGTAATTTTGACGATTATTCTCGCCGTATTAATGGTTTGGCTCGAAAGTAACACGCAATTTTCAGTGGATACCCTTTTAGGCATTATCGCACACAGTTGTCTTTCCCTTGGTGTGGTTACGGTTGGCTTACTAAAAAATGTCCGCGTAGACTTAATGAGTTATCTTTTTGGGGATTTGCTCGCCATTAATTTTAACGACTTACCTTATATTGGCACGGGTGTCCTCATTGTATTAGGCACACTGCTTTACTTCTGGCAAGCCTTACTCTCCACCACTGTCTCACCTGAACTGGCTCAAGTGGAAGGCATTAACATCAAAAAAATGCGATTTATCTTGATGATTTTGACCGCACTTACAATCGCATTAAGTATGAAGTTTGTTGGAGCCCTGATTATTACATCACTATTAATTATTCCAGCTGCAACAGCAAGACGTTTTGCAAAGACACCTGAACAAATGGTATTTATTGCCATTTTAATCAGTATGCTTTCCGTCGTTGGCGGGTTATTCCTTTCCGCCTTTTATGATACCGCTGCGGGGCCTTCTGTCGTGATTTGTTCCGCATTTTTGTTTTTGTTATCATTACTAAAAAAGGAATATTTATAATCCGCTCCAACCAGTGAAAACCATTTGCACCGCACCTTAAATCTTGATAAAGTGCGGGCAACTTTTGACGATATTTTAGGATAAGAAATGAGCCAAGAATATTTAGATTTTGAATTACCTATTGCTGAACTTGAAGCCAAAATTGAAGCGCTACGTTCAGCATCTGATGACAAAATTGATTTACACGATGAAATTAAACGCTTACAAAAGAAAAGCGATGAATTAACCAAAAAAACCTTTGCAAATCTTGATGCATGGCAGGTTTCTCGTATGGCACGTCACCCAAATCGTCCATACACGCTTGATTATATCGAACATATTTTTACTGATTTCCAAGAACTTGCAGGCGATCGTGCCTTTGCAGATGATAAAGCAATCGTAGGTGGTCTTGCTCGTTTAGATGGTCGCGCAGTAATGATTATCGGCCACCAAAAAGGTCGTACAGTAAAAGACAAAGTGACTCGTAACTTTGGTATGCCTGCACCTGAAGGTTATCGTAAAGCTTTACGTTTAATGCAAATGGCTGAGCGTTTCAACTTACCTATTATTACCTTTATCGACACGCCAGGGGCTTACCCGGGTATCGGTGCGGAAGAACGTGGTCAATCTGAAGCGATTGCTCGTAACTTACGTGAAATGTCTACCTTAAAAGTACCTGTTATCTGTACCGTAATTGGTGAAGGCGGTTCCGGTGGTGCGTTAGCCATTGGTGTGGGTGACAAAGTGAATATGTTGCAATATTCAACTTATTCCGTTATTTCACCAGAAGGTTGTGCGTCTATCTTATGGAAGAGTGCAGAAAAAGCCTCTACCGCAGCAGAAGTCATGGGCTTAACTGCAACTCGTTTAAAAGAGTTAGGTTTAATTGATAATATCGTTCCAGAGCCATTAGGTGGTGCACATCGTAATTATCATGAAATGGCACGCAATTTAAAACAATGTCTTGTTGAAGAACTAAACGAATTAGATACTTTCGACAAAGATGGCTTATTAGAAAGACGTTACGAACGTTTAATGTCTTACGGTTATTGTTAATAATGTATAAAAAGAGCGGTTAATTTACCCGCTCTTTTTTTGTGTTTTGAGAAATAATGCATGGATGTCAGAAAATGCATCAATGCTAAAATAAAAATAACGTAAAAGGAGTTCAAAATGAAAAATGTATTAGCAATTCAATCTCACGTGGTTTATGGATTTGCCGGTAATAAATCTGCCACTTTCCCAATGCAGCTATTAGGCGTGGATGTATGGGCACTTAATACCGTGCAATTTTCTAACCACACCCAATATGGCAAATGGACAGGCATGGTGATTCCACAAGAACAAATTGGTGAAATTGCCAACGGTTTAGATGCGATTGGAAAACTGCAAGAATGTGATGCGTTACTTTCTGGCTATTTAGGTTCAGCAGAACAAGTTGATCAAATTATCTATGCTTTAGAGAAAATCAAAGCTCGTAACCCCAATGCACTTTACTTGTGCGATCCAGTGATGCCAAATGCCGAAAAAGTCTGCGTAGTAGCTGATGGTGTACGTGAACGCTTAATTGAAAAAGCCATTCCACGTGCGGACATCATGACCCCAAATCTTTCCGAACTTCGTACGCTTTCTGACTTCCCTATCAACACCTTTGACGATGTGCTGAAAGCTGCCAAGGCATTAGTTGCTAAAGGTGTGAAGAAAGTGTTGGTTAAACACTTAGGTAAAGCAGGTAAATTAAATGATCCTGATACCTTTGAAATCATTATGGCGACACCTGAAGGCGTATGGCATTTAAGTCGTCCGCTTTATAAATTTAACTTTGAACCTGTTGGTGTGGGTGATTTAATTGCGGGTACTTTCTTGGCGCATTACTTAAACTGTGGCAATGATGTTGAAGCTTTTGAAAAAATGAATAATGCCGTGGCGGGTGTGATGAAAACCACCTTTGATTTGAAATCTTACGAACTCCAACCTATTGCTGCACGTTTTGAGATCTTAAATCCAAGCACAAACTACAAAGCTGTTAAAGTTGCCTAATGGATCTTCTTTCATTATTCCAAGCGCAAATCCCTACCACCGCCAATAAGCTTCTCATCGCTTTTAGCGGTGGTTTGGATTCAACTGCACTGCTTTCTTTAGTTAAAAAACTCAGCGAAAAACGACCGCACTTAAGCCTGCGAGCTATTCATATCCATCACGGATTAAGCCCGAATGCGGATACTTGGACGGCTCATTGCCAACAACTCTGTGAACAATTTGCGATTCCACTTATCATTGAAAAAGTCAAAGTGGAAATGCACGATGGTATTGAGGCTGGCGCAAGAGAGGCCCGTTATCAGGCTATTTCAACACATATTCAGCCTGATGAATATCTGGTCACAGCGCATCATTTAAATGATCAAACTGAAACCTTTTTCCTTGCATTAAAACGAGGTGCCGGGTTACAAGGTTTAGGCGCTATGCAAAAAGAAAGTCAATTATTCGGGATGCCTATCCTGCGTCCGCTTCTTTCTTTTAGTCGAAGTGAATTAGAAAATTACGTACAGCAAGAAAATCTGTCTTGGGTCGAAGACGAAAGCAATCAAGATAATCATTACGATCGCAACTTTTTACGCAACCAAATTTTGCCTGAATTACGCCAACGTTGGGGGCATTTTGATCATTCGGTTCAGCGTGCCGCACAACATTGTTTTGAGCAACAACAACTGATTAATGAATTATTACAGACCTGCTTTGAGCAGCACATTCTTGAGGTTCAAAAACAGTTTTCGTTCCTAAACTTTCTAGACTATTCATTGCAAAAACAAACCGCACTTTTACGCATGTGGCTGGCTAAAAATCAGATTGCTATGCCAACACAGGTTCAATTAATGCATATTATTAATGATGTGATTAAGGCTAAAGCGGATGCCTCTCCACTATTTCAACTTGGGGAACATATTATTCGCCGTTATCAACAATGTCTCTATTTAACGGGAAAATTCACTGATTTGTCACAAACTTGTCTTGATATGCCGTTAAATCAACAGATTACCTTGCCTGATAATCTTGGTACAATTTATGCAACCCACAAGGCGAAAGGCATTTTAGTCAATTGGAACGAAAAACAGGTTCAACTTGCTGATACTCAAGAGCCGATTCAAATACGATTTGCTTATACTGGCAAAGTAAAACGCCAACATAATCGTCCTGCCGAAACCATGAAAAAAATTTGGCAAGAGCTCGGTGTTCCGCCTTGGCAACGAAATCGTATTCCACTCATTTTTTATGGTGAGACTTTACAAAGTGCGGTGGGATTTTTCCGTGTTTTTCAAAGTGAAGAGAAATAAAAATGGGTGATGATTCACCCATTTTTATTATCTAGAAAAGCGTTTAAAATGCCTGCCGTAAATTCTTTCCGTAAATAAAATCCCAGCGGCAAGGTATCAATCACTTCTCCATTTTTACCAATGCCTTTCGTGATAGCTTTGCTATTTGCACCTTTTGGACGCAATTGCATAACTTCACCAATACGCGCCGTAATCTGATCTAACTTTCCAAGCACAATATAATCCATCAACTCTTCCCAATCTTGGCGTAATTGATGTTCTTGCTCAATCGAAGGTTGCCATAAGATAGGCTGACCAATATGGCGCTCACGCAAAGGAATGTCTCGGCTGCCTTCAATGGGAATCCACAAGACTTTCGATAATTTATGACGAACGTGTGAATTTTCCCAATTTACTCCTGAGTTTTGCACCAAAGGCGCAAGGCTCACAAACGTGGTTTCCAACGGAAAACCTTCAGCATTGATGGGTAAGGTTTTTAATTCGATGCCTAAATGGGAAAAATCCTGCTCTGCTTTACTGCCGGCAGTCGCTCCTAATGCGGTTTCAAGCAACATTCCAACCCAACCTTTATCGCGTTTTAAATCAGGCGGAACGGGAATATTTAACTCATCTGCAAGTTCGCCAAAGGTTAACCCCGCAATAGATTGCGCTTTTTCTAATAAGGCTTGTTCGGTTTGTGGGATCATTCGTGGTATTTCTTCAATAATTTCGGTTTAACGTATTCTACGCCTTTGTCGATGTAAGGAATATTTTCTAGTTTCAATAAAAAGCGTTTTGCCGGCAATCCACCACCAAAACCAGTGATTTCACATTTTTTCCCCAATACACGATGGCATGGAATGATAATACTAATGGGATTACTCCCTACCGCACCGCCAACGGCTCGCACCGCCTTAGGGTTATTAATGCTTTCTGCTAATCCACCATAACTCGCTGTTTTTCCATAAGGAATTTGACGCAATGCTGTCCAAATCGCTTGTTGAAATGCGGTACCTTTAGGCGATAAAGGAATATCGGAGAAACTTTCTGGCTCGCCATTAAAATAACGCATTAAAGCATAGTGTACTTTTTTAAAAAGCGGTAAATCGTCTCGTAAAATCCAATTTGGATTTGGCGTGGTTTGTTCTAATTCACAATCTAAATTTGTGAGATTTTCACCATCAGAAAGCATTAATAACCGACCAATTGGTGAGTCCATGTAAGCATAAAAAAGTGCGGTCATTTTTCTCTCGTTTTTTATGGAGTGGTATAAGAAAAAAGCACACCGAACATACATTCGGTGTGCTGCGTATTATGCTAAATTTTTTACAAATTAGAAACTGTAGTTTAAGTTTAAACCGTAAAGGTTAGCACTTGCTTTAGAGGTATAATTCGCTGTTACTGTCGCTAAGCCACCAATTGATTGGCTTTCGGTAAAGTGAATTTTTTTACCACGTAAGTGTGCAAAGCCTGCATCAATAGAAAGATTAGGGGTAAATTTATAAGTTGCCCCTACGCTATACCACATACGATCAGTATCTGGAATAGATGCACTTGCATGCTCTGTTGGTGCAGCAGCTTCATCATAAGCAATACCGGCACGAAGCGTTAATTTATCATTTACATTATAGGTTGCACCTAATGCATAACGAGAATTGCTACGGTATTTTTCATCTTTATGGAAAGCGAGCTCACCGTCATTAAAGGTGGCGTGTAACTCTTTGAAACGGCTCCAGTGTGTAAATTTGTAGCTGTAGTGCAATGCCAAATTATCTGTCACTTGGTGGAAACCTGATAATTCTAAATAATCTGGTAAGTGTAATGTTAATCCACCTGCAGCAGGGCCTTGACCACGAATAGTACGACCTGCACTCACGGCGTTATCATCTTCAAAGTCAATATCGACTTTTGAATGATAGGCTAAACCAACACGGTTATTTTCGTTGAACTCATACATTAAACCAGCATTCCAACCAAAACCCCATGCATTTTTATCCTGTAAGTGGGTTAATACAGTTTCTTTATTCACACCTTGTAATTTTGCTAAAGAAGCGGCCGCGTTTGGTGAAATTCGTCCAGCTTTCACTAATGCAGGAACTAATGGCGCAGCATTTTTCACTGCATCACTTAAAATACCTGCACGACGCTCAATTTCTGCTTTGGCATAAACTGCATTTAAACCCACACCAGCAGTTAAACCTTGAGAGACACGATATGAACCGCTTAAATTTAAGTTAATCGCACTTAAATCAGTTTTACCGCCGAATACTCCCGCGTTGTAATCTGATTCATATTCACTTTTTAATCCAAAATTCACATTCATACCACCACCAATGGCAAATTTGTCATTAATTGGTGCTACAAAATACATATTCGGAATCAATGAGCCAGGAACAACACTATTATGATCTGCAGAACCTACAGCAACAGTACGACCTAGCGCATTAACTGTAACTGGACCACTCATGTGAATTTTAGAATCCACATAAACGCCGCCCACAGAGAATTGATTAGTTTTGAATAAGCTCATTAATGCAGGGTTAGTGGCAACTACTGCAGCATTATCAGCAATTGCTGCTTCACCCGCATAAGCACGACCAAGACCTGATGTAGAAACTTCTGCTAATTGGAATGCGGCAGCATTTGCACCGCTTGCTGCTAACAATGTAGTCATTGCTAATAGCGTTTTATTAAATTTTCTCATTTGGAACCTTTTGTTATTAATAATAATGAAAAAAGCCGCGAGATTCTAAAACTCCAATAAATGGAGTGCAAATTATTTTAGATTAATTTTAAAGTGTTCCGACCAGTGATAAATAAATGATATTTAAATTAAAAAATACGGCTACTTTGGCAGAGCGTTTTAAAAATGCTAGAATAGAACCAATCTTAATTTTAAATAAGGAAATCCTATGACAGTAACATGCAAAGCAGAAGAATCTCTCACTTGTAGTTGTGTTGATGTGGGTACGATTATTGACGGTTCAGATTGTTCTGTTGATATTCATCAAACCTATGCGAATAAAGCTGAAGCTGAAGCTGCACTTAATCGTTTCATTGAAAAAGCTCGCAAAACAGAAAGCGATCCTTGCGAGATTAAAAGTGAAATCACAGAAACTGAAAATGGCGCCAATTTAACGGCGCGTTTTACATTTAGCTGCCAAGCTGAAGCGATGATTTTCGAATTAGCAAATCGCTAAAAATATTTTAGAAATTGACCGCACTTTATCATGCAAAATAAAGTGCGGTTATTTTTTTGCTTAAATCCTAATTAAATCACTATCGCAAACGTTTGCTTAATCTGATACAATCACGCCGTTTTATCATTTAACCTAAAAATATAGGATAGCATTGTGAGCAAACCATCATTAAGTTATAAAGATGCAGGCGTGGATATTAATGCCGGTAATGAATTAGTTGAACGTATTAAACCACACGTGAAACGAACTACTCGTCCTGAAGTCATCGGGGGATTAGGTGGGTTTGGCGCATTATGTGCTATTCCGGGCAAATATAAAGAACCGATCCTCGTTTCAGGTACAGACGGTGTAGGAACAAAACTACGTTTAGCCATTGACTTAAAAAAACACGATACCATTGGTATTGATTTGGTTGCAATGTGTGTTAACGATTTAGTGGTTCAAGGCGCCGAACCATTATTCTTCTTAGACTACTATGCGACAGGAAAACTTGATGTGGATGTTGCCTCTGATGTGGTAAAAGGCATTGCAGAAGGCTGTGTACAATCGGGTTGTGCATTAGTGGGTGGCGAAACCGCTGAAATGCCGGGTATGTACCACGCTGGCGATTATGACCTAGCAGGCTTCTGTGTGGGTGTCGTCGAAAAATCAGAAATCATTGATGGTAGCCAAGTTAAAGTAGGAGATGCTTTAATTGCACTAGGTTCAAGTGGCCCGCATTCAAATGGTTATTCTTTAATTCGTAAAGTCATTGATGTTGCTGGCGTCAACCCAGCCACTGAGCAATTAGATGGTCGTCCATTAAGTGAACAAGTGCTTGCACCGACAAAAATCTATGTAAAATCTGTTCTCGCCTTAATCAAACAAACGGAAGTCCATGCTATCGCACACTTAACGGGTGGCGGTTTCTGGGAAAATATCCCTCGTGTATTACCGAAAAATACCAAAGCTGTTATTGATGAAAGCAGCTGGGAATGGCAACCGGTGTTCAAATGGTTACAAGAAAAAGGCAACATTGAAACCTATGAAATGTACCGCACATTTAACTGTGGCGTGGGCATGGTGATTGCATTACCACAATCACAAGTGGAAACCGCTTTAGCGATTTTAAAACAATCTGGAGAAAATGCCTGGTTAATCGGCCATATCGAAAGTGCAACAGATAATGAACCACAAGTCATTATTAAATAATTTCTCTTTTCCATTTCAGGGCGAAAATTTCAGAATGAAAGGTTCGCCCTTCTTTTATGTAGAATAATATGAAAAAAATTGCCGTCCTAATCTCAGGGCAAGGATCAACTCTTCAAGCAATAATTGAGGCTTGTCAAACTGGGTTTATTCCAGGAAGGATTGTGACTGTCATCAGTAATAAAATCGATTCATTTGGCTTAGTACGCGCTAAAAGTGCGGGCATTCCTAGCCGCGTTTTTTTACGTCAAGATTTTACCTCCAATCTCGATATGGATAAGGCTATCGGTGATTATTTAGAAGATCTCAGTGTTGATCTCATTGTGTTAGCCGGTTATATGAAAATCTTAACTAAACCATTTACACAACGTTTTGCTGGGAAAATTTTAAATATTCATCCTTCCCTTCTACCAAAATATCCAGGGTTACATACTTATCAAAGAGCGCTTGAGAATGGCGACAGCGAACACGGTACAACCGTGCATTTTGTTAATGAAGAGATCGATGGAGGCGCTATTGTATTACAAGCTAAAGTGCCTATTTTCCCTGGCGATACTGTCGAGGAGATAGAGCTTCGAACTCGTGAACAGGAATATCACATTTATCCTTTAGTGATTAAATGGTTTGTCGAAGATCGGTTAAAACTCATTGAAAATCAAGCTTATTTAGACAGCAAACCGTTGCCACAGAATGGTTACGCTAATGAGTAAAGCAATATGCGATCTTGAAAAGAGTGACTCAAATCACCATTAAACAATCTGATTTTATGAAAAAAACAATAAACCCTGTATAATCGGGGTTTTATTATTGTGGGATATAATATGCCAATTAACTTTACTCAGATTTTTCAAGATAGCCTCAACTTTATGCGTAATCAGCGAAAAACGGTGCTGATTTTCGTTGGGATTTTCGTCGTTTCACAATTAATTAGTGCATTAGTCAGTGTCCCAATGCCGAGTTTGGGTGATAATCCTAATCCATCACAACAGGACATTATTGATGCATTAAGCAAAGTAGAGCCAACTGCACTGATTGGATCTTTTTTATTCCAACAATTGTTGATGTCTTTTATTGCAACCTTCGGCATTGCAACTATTCATCATATTAGTCAGCAAAATGAAAATCCGATTAATCAAGGTCTCATGCTGACATTGCGCCGTTTTTTAGGTGTGATCGTTTTAGATATTTTTATGAGTTTGCCACTTTTATTTGGCCTTGCTGATGTTATGAGCTCATTTTTAAGCAAAAATGCCCTCTCACCTCTAGCCTTTGTTTCAATGGTATTTGGTTTATTTTTCTTTGTTCGCCTATGCTTATCGCCTGTGCACTATATTGCCTCCAATCAATCTATCGGGCAAAGTGCTTTACAAGTATGGCGTGCGGGTATTAAGCGTAATGGCGTATTAATTATTTATGCTTTACTCACTTATTTACTTCTTCCTTTAGTAGTGAACACCATTGGTGCAATCTTAGGTTCATCATTTTTAAGTACTCTCGTTGGTATCTTGGCTGCATTATTTCAAATGTTTATTTTGGTATTTACTTACCGTTTTTACAGCTTATTTATGAAGGCATAATATGAAACAACTTCTTGAATTTATTCCTCTTGTTCTCTTTTTCATCACCTACAAAATGTTTGGTGTGCGTGATGCTGCCATCGTATTAGTGATTGCAACCATTGTTCAAATGATTGTGCTAAAACTGAAATATGGTGTGATTGAGAAACAACAAAAAATCATGGCGATTGCTGTCATCTTCTTTGGATTGCTTACTGCTTATTTCAATGAAATCAAATATCTACAATGGAAGGTCACCATTATTAATGCTCTCTTTGCCATTGTGTTATTGGTTGCACAATTCCAATTCAATACACCACTAGTGAAAAAGTTATTAGGCAAAGAAATCCAATTACCGGATAATGTGTGGAACAAATTGAATGTGGGCTGGGCAGGATTTTTCATTCTGTGTATGCTTGTAAATATTTATATCAGCCAAAATATGTCTGAAGATGCTTGGGTTGATTTCAAATCTTTTGGTTTACTTGGTATGACCTTTGTTGCAACAATCGTCAGCGGTGCTTATATTTACCGTTACTTACCTAAAGATGATCAAAAAAATGACGGGGACAAATAATGGTTTCAAATCTTATCGATAAAGACGGTCGTCAATCTAAAGGCGTATTATTACTTCGCACCTTAGCGATGCCTTCAGATACTAACGCTAACGGCGATATTTTCGGTGGCTGGATTATGTCACAAATGGATATGGGCGGAGCAATTCTCGCGAAAGAAATCGCTCATGGCCGTGTCGTTACCGTTGCCGTAGAAAGTATGAATTTCATTAAGCCTATCGCTGTCGGTGACGTGGTCTGTTGTTACGGCCAATGTCTCAGTGTGGGTCGTTCCTCTATAAAAATCAAGGTAGAAGTATGGGTGAAAAAAGTTGCGAGCGAACCAATTGGTGAACGTTACTGCGTGACAGATGCCGTATTTACCTTTGTCGCGGTTGGAAAAGACGGAAAATCTCGCTCTATTCCACGTGAAGGTAATCTTGAACTAGAACGCGCATTAGCCTCTATCGAAGAATTACAATTAAATTGTTAAAAGGAGAAATGATGTATTACGTAATTTTTGCCCAAGATGTTCCTGGCTCTCTAGAAAAACGTCTTTCAGTACGTGAGCAACATCTTGCTCGTTTAAAACAATTACAAGCAGAAGGTCGCTTATTAACAGCAGGTCCCAATCCAGCCATTGACGATGAAAATCCAGGTGAATCTGGCTTTACAGGCTCGACTGTGATTGCTCAATTCGAAAATCTGTCTGCAGCAAAAGACTGGGCGGCACAAGATCCTTACGTAGAAGCGGGCGTTTACGGTGATGTGATTGTGAAGCCTTTCAAAAAAGTTTTCTAAATAAAACGAACTCTACACTCAAAGACGGATCTAAATATCCGTCTTTCTCTTTATATGGAATCTCCTATGCGAGCACTTAAACACACGACAATTTCGTTATTAATTTTAACCGCACTTTCAGGCTCAGCTTTGGCTAATCAGCATGCCCATAAAAGCAAAAATGAAACTGTGCCACAAATTAACCTTGCAGAAGAACAAGCCAAATGGGCACAGCAACAGCATGCTCATGAATTAAAGCTGATTGAACAACGTGCGACTTTTCTGCAATTAGAATCGCTCCTAAAAAGTGCGGTCAAAAATAATCATGTTTCTAATAATGCGAAGTTATTCCTGAGTTTGATTGATTCCTTAAAAGGCTATCCATTGCAAACTGATGCTATGGCAGCTTATTTAGATGCACGTGTAAAAACCGTTAATCGCGATACGCCTCGAGAAGAAGTGAATGCATTGCGAACAGACATTGAACAATTTATTCAGCAACATGCCTCTCATTTTCTACGTGGAAAATTAGAACAAAGCATTTTTACGTTGTTAATCAATGCTGAAGATACTCAAGCTCTCACCAAACTCACGCCAAATAATTTGGAAACACAAATTGCCGTGCTCACGGCTAAATATCAAATAGAAGCAGCCAATACCAATCAAACAGCAGAAAATCAATCAAACGATAAGAATAAATCGGCTATTTTATCTGAGTATGAACAACTTTGGCTTAACAATGCGGAGCTTCCTAATGATGCTCAACTTTGGACGGCATGGTATTCACAGGGCGGGCGTACTCCAGAGAAAATCTATCAAAAAGCTGAAATGCTTTTTAGTAAAAATGACGCTAAAGGTCTCGAAATACTAACTAAAGAATTAGAAAAAGTTGATGGTGCGAAAGAAAATGCTCAGGTAAATATCGATTTGGCTCTTTATTTGGATCTCTTAAAAAATCCAGCAAATCTGAAAACACTCGCTGAGAGCCTGCCATTAATTGATGGTAATACGAATAAAATTATCCATAAATTTGCCGTAATGCTAGGTTTTGCTCGTTATTTACGAACCATTCCGGAAAATATGAATGAGCCAACCTTCATCCCTTACGAGCAATGGGCTAAGACTTGGCAATTAGACGAAACTGAATTACGTGATTGGAAAATCGCATTTATTAGCCGTTTCTTTGATAACGAAAGCCCTAATTTTGTGCAATGGCGCGATCAAGAACTTCTCAAACTTAATGCAGATAATCTCATTGAGCGTCGTTTACGTACGGCTATTTGGCAAAAAACGGATTTATTAGCTTGGTTAAATGCACTTTCAGATGAAGCAAAACAAAAACAAGAATGGCGTTATTGGATGGCTAAAACAACCGCTCAAGCATCCGATAAAGAAGCTAAACAACACTTAGAAGCTTTATCGAAAGAACGTGGTTTTTATCCAATGTTGGCTGCAGTCAAATTAGGTCAGTCCTACAAACTGGAAATGCCTAAAATTTCTCAAGAGTCCAATATCCAAGAGAAGTATACAACTGAATTAGCTGAGGTTGCAGAACTACGTCAATTAGATCGATTAGGCGCAGCCAAACAACGCTGGCGTTCTCTATTGGAAAAATTACCGCAAGAGAAACAACTTGCGTTAAGCCAATATGCGAATGAACAAAATTGGTTTGAATTGGGCGTAGATGGCTCGATTATTGCAAAAGCTTGGGATTATATCGACTTACGCTTACCAAATGCTTACAGTCAATATTTTGATATTGCCCTCAGTAATGTGAACCTTAGCGCAACAGAACCTCAAGCCATTGTGGATAATCGTGTCACCAAAACCTTCGCCATGGCCATTGCTCGCCAAGAAAGCGCTTGGAATCCAATGGCACAATCTTCCGCGAATGCGCGTGGATTAATGCAGTTATTACCGAGTACTGCACAAAAAACGGCAGAAAATCAGCAACTTCCTTATAACGGTGAGCTAGATTTATTCAAACCGCTTAATAATATTTTACTCGGTACGGCTCACTTAAATGAGTTAAATGCTAAATATCCAAATAATCGCATTTTGATCGCCTCTGCCTATAATGCCGGAGCAAGCCGTGTAGAAAAATGGCTTGCGAGAGCTAATGGCAAATTGGCTATGGATGAATTTATTGCGTCCATTCCATTCTTTGAAACTCGGGGTTATGTTCAAAACGTATTAACTTACGATTTTTACTATCAAAACCTACAAAACAAAGAAAAATTACAAACCTTTAGCAAAGAGGAATACGATCGGCTATACTAGTCGCACTAGTTTAATAGTATAGGATTGTTGATATGTATATTAGTCGCAATTTAGAACAATGGAATGCTTTCCTCACAACCTTGCAAACCGCATTTGAACAAGGGAAAGCACAAGATTTCTTAACGCTTCTGCTCACGCCTGATGAGCGCGATGCAGTGGGTTTGCGTTTACAAATCGTGGCTCAGTTATTGGATAAAAACCTCTCTCAACGAGAAATTCAACAAAATCTCAATACCAGTGCTGCAACCATTACGCGTGGTTCTAATATGCTCAAAACAATGGATCCGGATTTTATAAACTGGGTGAAAAGCCAACTCGATGAGCAAGCTGCAAAAAACTAAGCAAATTCTGACCGCACTTTTACATTTTTTTCGCCCATCTTGGTGGAAAAAAAATTGGCAACGGGTTGCGTGGCGTTTCTCTCTCGCAATCCTGGCGTTTTTCATTTGTTTTCGCTTTATCCCTGTTCCCTTCTCTGCCTATATGGTACAGCAAAAAATCGGCCACTTATTACAGTTAGATTTTAGCTATTCAATCAAATATGATTGGGTGAGTCTTGATGAAATCTCACCGAATATGCAGCTTGCGGTGATTGCCGCTGAAGATCAAAAATTCCCCCACCACTGGGGCTTTGATTTTGAGGCAATTCAAAAGGCTTTTAAATTCAATGAAAAATCTCGCCGAACCCGAGGCGCTTCAACGATTTCACAGCAAACTGCGAAAAACCTCGTTCTCTGGCATGGACAAAGTTGGTTTCGTAAAGGGTTAGAAGTTCCCACAACAGCATTAATGGAAATCTTTTGGTCCAAAGAACGGATTTTAGAAGTGTATTTAAACATTGCAGAATTTGGTAATGGCATCTTTGGTGTAGAAGCTGCCAGCCGTTATTACTTCAAAAAATCAGCAAAGAATTTAACTCAATCAGAAGCAGCATTACTCGCTGCGGTTTTACCAAACCCTATCATCTATAAAGTGAATAAGCCTAGTGCGTTAGTTCGTCAAAAACAAAGTTGGATTATGCGGCAAATGAATGGATTAGGCTTGAATTATCTAAAAGAAATGTAGATTCGTTATAAAGAAAAAAACCTTGAAACTCACTTTAAGTTTCAAGGTTTTAAATTTGGTGGAGATAATCGGGATCGAACCGACGACCTCTTGAATGCCATTCAAGCGCTCTCCCAACTGAGCTATATCCCCAAATAACGCAAGCTATGATAAATTTCGGCTGATAAACTGTCAATATTGAAATAATCAAATCCCGCTTATCAGCCTAAATATTAAGCGTTTTGAGATTTAATAAAATCAATGGCACGTTGGATACGCGCTAACACGCGTTCACGGCCGATGCCTACTAATGTCACATCCATTGAAGGTGATTGACCTGAGCCTGTTACAGCCACGCGTAACGGCATCCCAACTTTACCCATCCCTACTTCTAATTCAGCTGCGGTTTGTTCAATCGCTTCATGAGTAGAATGTAAATCCCAGCTAGAAAGTGCGGTCAATTTTTCTTTTACTTTTTCAAGTGGTTCAATCGCCGCTGCTTTAAAGTGTTTCTTCACCGCTGCTTCATCAAAACTTTCAAACTCTTCAAAGAAATAACGGCTTGCTGATGCCATTTCTTTTAAAGTTTTGCAACGTTCTGCAAGCATCGTCACGATTTCAGTTAATGCCGGGCCATTTGAAGTATCAATACCTTGATCTTTATAGTGCCATGCAAGGTGTTTTGCTACATATTCAGGTGGTAATTCACGAATGTAATGATGATTTAACCACAATAATTTTTCCGTGTTAAATGCACTTGCTGATTTACTCACATGATCTAATTCGAAGTATTTAATCATTTCTTCACGCGTAAAGATCTCTTGGTCACCATGCCCCCAACCTAAACGAACAAGATAGTTGATTAAGGCTTCTGGTAAATAACCATCATCACGATATTGCATCACACTTACCGCACCATGACGTTTTGAAAGTTTTTGACCATCATCACCATTAATCATAGAAACGTGCGCATATACTGGAATTGGTGCGCCTAACGCTTTTAAGATATTAATTTGACGCGGAGTGTTGTTAATATGGTCTTCACCACGTACAACGTGAGTAATACCCATATCCCAGTCATCCACCACTACACAGAAGTTATAGGTTGGTGAACCGTCAGTACGACGAATAATTAAATCATCTAATTCGCTATTGCTGATTTCAATACGACCACGCACCGCATCATCAAACACGACTGAACCTTCTGTTGGGTTTTTAAAACGTACTACGTGTGGCTCATCGGCTGCATGATTGTGATCATGTAAACAATGACGGTCATAACGTGGTTTTTCTTTGTTTTGCTCTTGTGTATGGCGTAATTCTTCTAAACGTTCTTTAGAGCAATAACAACGATAAGCCAAGCCTTGTTCAATCATTTCATCAATCACTTGATTGTAACGATCAAAGCGTTTGGTTTGATAATAAGGACCATGTTCCCAAGCAAGGTTTAACCACTCCATTCCTTCAATGATTGCCGCTGTTGCTTCCGGTGTAGAACGCTCTAAATCGGTATCTTCAATACGTAGTACAAACTCACCGTTGTTATGTTTTGCAAATAACCAAGAGTAAAGGGCTGTACGTGCGCCGCCTACGTGTAAATAACCTGTTGGGCTTGGGGCAAAACGCGTACGTACTTTGACATTCGGATCTAATTCAAAAGGAGGATCAATTTTCATTTTCTTAATAACCTATTCATTTACAAAAATTACCTTTATTTTACTACGACTTGCGTGAGTTCTAAATAAAAAATCTGATTTTATGCCTATTTTTGCAACAACTAGACGCTTTTTCATAAAAATATATTGACTGAAATCTCATTATACTTATAATGCCAATCCACAGCATTAAGGGCGATTAGCTCAGTTGGGAGAGCACCTCCCTTACAAGGAGGGGGTCACTGGTTCGAGACCGGTATCGCCCACCACTTTTTTCAAAGTTGGCTTTAATGTTGTAAAAGTTTGACCAAGCGGGCGATTAGCTCAGTTGGGAGAGCACCTCCCT